>JBKQQQ010000215.1:0-37163 GCA_052144275.1 Streptosporangiaceae bacterium | reverse complement strand
TCCAGATCGGGGGTGAACGAGCCCGACGGCGCCTGCACGTCGATCATGTCGCCGGCCCGGACCTCGTGCACGAGCCAGCCGGACACCGCGCCGCCCGTCACCTCGCGCACGCCGATGCGCGGCAGGTGCCCGGCGGTCGCGCAGATCGAGTAGGACCGTCGCTCGTCACCACGGCGGATGGTCAGCGACTGCCCGGGCGCGAAGGCAAACCGGTCCGCCAGTCCAGGCGGCACCTCGAAGGTCACTGCCGCGGAGTCGTCGGTGAGCGGATCGACCCGCGCCACGATGAGCGGATGGAACTCGGTCCGGCTGGCGGGCGGTGGCGCCATCAGATTTCCTTCACGTATTCGAAGGGCTCGCGGCAAGCCTCGCAGCGGAACAGCGCCTTGCACGCGGTCGCGCTGAAGGCCGCGGTCTGCGTCGTGTCGCGGGAGCCGCACCGCGGGCACGGGACCGGCTCGCGGCGGCCCGGGGCTCCGAAAGTAAGCGGGACCGGACCTTTCGGTGCCGGGTGAGGCGGGGCGAGGCCGGCCGCCCGCAGCTTCCGGCGGCCCTCGGCGGTGATCCAGTCGCTGCTCCAGGCGGGCGCGAGCGCGGTGCGCACGATAACCTCGGCGAAGCCGGCCTGGCTGAGCCGGTATCGCAGGTCATGCGCGATCTCGCGCAGCGCGGGGCAGCCCGAGTAGGTCGGCGTGATGGTCACTACCAGGCGCCCGTCCTCGGCCGCGACGTCGCGCAGGATGCCCAGGTCGGCCACTGTCACCACGGGAAGTTCGGGATCTGGCACGGCCCCGGCGACCGCGCGCGCGGCGTCCAGGTCGGCCTCGCCCGCAGAACCCCAAGAATCCCCAGCCCTTGTCACCACATCGCTCCCGGGTGGGCGCGGGCCACGCTCTGCAGTTCGGCGAGCAGGTACCCGAACGCCTCGGTGTGCACGCCGTCGCGCCCGGACTTGCCCGCCACCCGCGCCATCGGCGCGCCGCCCGGGCGGTCCAGGGTGGCCGCGGCGAGCACGGCGTCGAGCACGGCGCCGACCTCGCCGCGCAGCCCGGCTGGGTCGGCCGCCACCCCGGGCAGGGCAGCGGTCACGGGATCGGCCTCGAACAGCTCGTCGACCAGCGGCCAGATAGTGCCGAGCGCGGCCTGCATCTTGCCGTGCGACAGCGGGGTGCCGTCACCGAGCCTGATCACCCACTGGGCGGCGTAGTCCCGGTGGTAGGTGAGTTCCTTGACGCCCTTGGCCGCGATGGCCGCCAGCACCGGGTCCGCCGACTCGGCCAGCCGGGCGAACAGCGCCAGCCGCCAGGCCGAGAAGACCAGCAGCCGGCCGGCCAGCTCGGCGAAGTCGGCGTCCAGCGCCTCCACCAGCCGCACGTTGCGGAATTCGTGCTCGTCGCGGAAGTACGCCAGCTCATCCTCGTCGGGGCCGTTCCCGCCGGTGAGCAGGGCACCTTCGGCCCGCCCTGCCCGGGCCAGCAGCATGCGCGCCTGCCCGAGCAGGTCTAGGGCGATGTTGGCCAGCGCGGTCTCCTCCTCGAGTTCCGGCATGCGTGTCATCCACTGCTGCAGCCGGTGCGAGTAGACCAGCGCGTCGTCGCCGAGCATCAGGCAGTAGGTCGCCAGCGCCTGGGCGTCGACGCTGTCCGGCACCGACGTGTCGATCCCCTCGAGCGGGTCGGTGAACCCGGTGCCGAACGCCCACCGATGATCCTCGGTCTCCCCGCTCAGGCTCTGGTAGGCGGCGAACTCGTCTTCGGTCATCGGCGTCGGCCCGCCCTACATGTGCGGGACATCGTCCGGGATCTCGTAGAACGTCGGGTGCCGGTACACCTTGTCGCCGGACGGCGCGAAGAACGGGTCCTTCTCGTCCGGGCTCGACGCGGTGATGTCCCTGGCCGCGACGACCCAGATGCTGACGCCCTCGTTCCGGCGCGTGTACAGGTCGCGGGCATGGCGCAGGGCCATCTGCGGGTCGGCCGCGTGCAGCGACCCGACGTGCACGTGGTTGAGCCCGCGCTTGCCGCGCAGGAACACCTCGTATAGCGGCCAGCCCGAGCGCACCTGGCCCTGCGGTTCGGTCATCAGGCGGCTTCTTCCCTGGCGTGCTTGGCGGCGTAGGCCGCGGCGGCCTCGCGCACCCACGCGCCCTCGTCATGCGCCGCCTTACGGCGCGCCATCCGCTGCGCGTTGCACGGCCCGTTGCCCTTGATGACGGCCATGAACTCGTCCCAGTCCACCGATCCGAAGTCGTAATGCCCGCGCTCGGCATTCCACCTCAGGTCGGGATCGGGCAAGGTTACGCCCAGCTTCTCGGCCTGCGGCACCGTCATGTCCACGAACCGCTGGCGCAGTTCGTCGTTGGTATGCCGCTTGATGCCCCAGGCCATCGACTGCGCGGTATTCGGCGACTGGTCGTCCGGCGGCCCGAACATCATCAGGGACGGCCACCAGAACCGGTCCGTGGCGTCCTGCACCATCGCGCGCTGCGCCGCGGTGCCGCGCATCATGGTCATCAGCAGCTCGTAGCCCTGCCGCTGGTGGAACGACTCTTCCTTGCAGATGCGCACCATCGCCCGGGCGTAGGGACCGTAGGAGGAGCGGCACAGCGGCACCTGGTTGCAGATGGCGGCGCCGTCGACCAGCCAGCCGATCACGCCGACGTCGGCGTAGGTCAGTGTCGGGTAGTTGAAGATCGAGGAGTACTTTTGCCGTCCGTGCACCAGCTTGTCGGTAAGGTCGGCGCGATCGGCGCCGAGCGTCTCGGCCGCCGAGTACAGGTACATGCCGTGGCCGGCCTCGTCCTGCACCTTGGCGATGAGGATCACCTTGCGGCGCAGCGAGGGAGCCCGGGTGATCCAGTTGCCCTCCGGCTGCATGCCGATGATCTCCGAATGCGCGTGCTGGGCGATCTGGCGGATCATCGTCGACCGGTAGGCGTCCGGCATCCAGTCCCGCGGCTCGATGCGCCGCTCGCGGCTCAGTGTCTGGTCAAAGTGGGCCTGCAGATCGCTCGCCCCGTCATGGCCGGGCCCCTCCCCGGCAGGCACCTCCCCGGCAGGCACCGCCCCGGCAGGCACCGCCCCGGCAAGCGCAGGCCCAGGAAGTCCCGTCTGCGGAAGAGCCGTCATCGCCACCATCCCTCCGGCACCATCGTAAGCACCGCGGAACCACGTGTCTCCAGGCCCGCGGCCGTATTATTTACCGGACGTTCGGTCATTATATAGGAGGCGATCCCGTGCCGCACCTGCCCGGCGTGGAGGCGATGATGTTGAATGACGAGGCCTCCCGCAGCCTGGGCATCGAGCTGATCGACCACGGAGAGGGGCGGGCGGTGACCCGCATGACGGTGCGCGACGACATGGTGAACGGGCACGCCATCGCCCACGGCGGCCTGATCTTCACCCTGGCGGACACCGCGTTCGCCTGCGCCTGCAACAGCTTCGGGCCGGTGACGGTGGCCTCCTCGGCCGACATCGTCTTCGTCGCGCCCGCGCGCGCCGGAGATGTCCTGCTGGCCGAGGCCGTGCTGCGGACCCGGTTCGGGCGGGCCGGGCTCTACGACGTGACCGTCCGCCGGGGCGGCGAGGTGATCGCCGAGTTCCGCGGCCGCAGCCACGAGCTGGGCCCGGCGTCATGAGCCCGCCGGTCGTGCCCGGTGCGGACCGCCCGGCGCCAGTGGCCCCGTCCACCCGGCCGCGCCGGGGACGGCCCGGCTACGACTTGGCGTCCGTGCTGGCGGTGGCCGTCGAGCTTTTCAACGAGCGCGGCTACGACGGCACGAGCATGAGAGATCTAGCGGATCGGCTCGGCATCGCGAAGTCGGCGATCTACCACCACGTCACGGGCAAGGAAGAACTGCTCAGGCTGGCCCTGGACCGGGCTCTGGCCGGCCTGGCGGTGGTGACAGACCGGGCGCGGGCCCTCCCCGCGCCGGCCGTCGAGCGCCTGGAGTACCTCGTCCGGGGCAGCGTCGAGGTGCTCGAAGCCGAGTCACCCTACGTCACCCTGCTGCTCCGGGTGCGCGGCAACACGGACGTCGAGCGGGCCGCGCTCGACCAGCGGCGCGCCTTCGACCGGTTCGTGGCCGAGCTGGTGGCCGAGGCCGTGCGCGACGGCGACATCCGGGCCGACGCCGACGCCATGATCACCGCGCGGCTGCTGTTCGGCCTGGTCAACTCCATCGTCGAGTGGTACAGGCCCGCCCGCGCGGGATCGGCATCACTGGCCGACCCGGTGTGCGCGATAGCCTTCGAGGGCCTGCGCACCGGGGGCACCTCACCCCGCGATCAGTAGCGGATCGCGATCTCGCGGCCCTGGTCGTCCCGCTGCGGTCGGGCGGGGACGACGACGGCCTGGCCAGTGGCGATGCGCCAGGCGCTCCAGGCCACGGCCGCCGCGTCCAGCGTGTCCGTCACGGGAGCCCGCGGGACCCGGGGGAGCACGATGCCGGCCAGTTCCAGCAGCTGGCGGCGCAGCTCGCGTCCGGCTGCGGTGTGCTTGCTGTGGACCAGCGGGGTGCCCGCCATCGCGCCGAACGCCAGCTCCGGATGCACCTCGTACAGCGGGTGCCCGCAGCTCACGCGGTACTGGTCGGCCTCGAGCAGCTTCACCCGCAGCCCCCAGGCCTGGATAGCCAGGCCCTGGCCGGTCAGCTCGCGGCAGCGCTGGTTCGCGGCCGGGTAGCTGGCCTGCGCCCAGACGTCCCGGGGCGGGATCGCAAAGACCGAGCTGCGCCTGGGCCCGAGCAGGCCGCGCGCGGCCCGGTCCGCCTCGCGCCAGCCCGATTCGAGCAGGCCCAGCGGCATGTCGATCCCGACCACACTGGCCCCGTCCCCCTCGAGTACTCCCGCCAGGCACGCGTGCGCGCGGACCGCGTCCACCCGGATATGCCCGTCTGGCGCCGACCCGGGCCGGGCCGCGGCAGGCAGGTCAGCGGCTGGTTCGGGCGCGTCGAGGGTGACCGCGACCCAGCCGTGACGGCAGGCATCCACTCCGGTAACGTGCATATCGCCACGGTGGCACATCTGGCCTGTCCCCGACGCTTTCTCCTGCGAGGCTCCCACCGGGCGGCCTGCTGAACCGCTAAGGTGTTCTAGTGGCCGAGGGCACTATCGGCGTCATTGGCGATCGGGCAGCGTATGCCAAGGGCAGCGGGTCTCGCCCGGCCCTCGTGCGCGGCCCGGCCGCCCTCCGCGGCACCGTCCGCGTCCGCTGCACCGCACCGGACGCGCTGTCGAACCTCGTCGCCGTCCTCGAGCTGACCGCCGACGGGCAGATGCGCTGCAGCGCGGCCACCAGGCGACCGCTCACCACGACCGTCAGGCTGGTCGAGGATGTCCTGGTCGCCGGGGACTACTACGACGGGGGGGAGCCCATCGCGGCGTTCGCGTGGCCGATGCTCCTGCAGTCCGGCGGCCTGGCGCGGCTGGCGGGGACCGGGCTCGAGCTGACCCCCCGCGGTGAGGCGGTGCTGGCCAGGCCGTCCTACCAGGCCCTCAGCGAGCTGTGGGGCCGTTGGCTCAAGAGCGTGTCCCACGATGAGCTCTCCCGGATCGAGGCGATCAGGGGTCAGCGCAAGCCCGGCACGCTGACCACGGCTGGTCGGCGCCGCGCCGCGGTGGCCAGAGGGCTGGCCGCTATCGAACCCGGCATCTGGATCGACGTGGACAGCCTGTTCGCGATCGTGCGCGCGCAGCCCGCTCCGCTCACGGTGGCCAGGGGCCCGCTGGCCCAGTGGCGGCTCTACCTCGTCGATTCGCATCACGGATCGCTCGGGCCGGCCGGCGCGACGGCCTGGAACGCCCTCGAGGGCCGGTACGCGCTGTGCGTGCTCTTCGAGTGCGCGGCCACCCTCGGCGTGATCGACGTCGCCTACACCGGCCCGCGGGGCGCCCGCGACGACTACCGCGAGCTGTGGGGCGCAGACCGCTACGACAGCTTGTCCCGCTACGACGGCCTGGCCGCCGTGAGGGTCAATGACCTAGGCGCCGCGATCCTCCACGATCGCGGCGCCCTGGCCGTCCTGCGGCTCCCGGTGCCCAGGCGGGGACCCCGTTAGCGTTTCCCCGAGATCGCGCAGCCAACCACCCCGGGCGCCGGTCCGTCGTAGGGTAGGCAGGTCCGAGCGGGCAGGCGACGTGGAGGTGTCATGAGGCGGTGGTGGCTGGCACCCGGCGGAGGCATGGCCCTGGCCGTGGCGACGGGACTGCTGGCCGTCGGCTGCGCGGCGACGGGCCCGGTCACAGGCCAGGCCGGAACCACCACCACGGCCCCGGCCACCGCGAAGGCCCCGGTCACCGGTAAGGCCCCGGCCACCAGCCCGAGCCGGGCCGCCACGGCCGCGCAGCCGGCCCGGCCTGCCCCGACCGGGTTCTGGTCCGGCACCGACAGCTGGCCGGTCCCGGTCAGCGGCAGCGCCCCCTACCGTGCGCCGGGCGTCGGCGGCGCCTACGGCGGCTATGTAGGGATGGCCGGGAGCTGGTCGTACTGGCTGGGCTGCCACGGCGGCTTCCTGGCCTGGTCTTCGGCCAACAGCGCGCAGGCCGACACCAACTACGACAAGTACGGCCAGGGCATCGGAACCGCCGTCTACTGGTTCATGGGCGGCCCCGGCGTAGACCCGGGCTACAACGGGACGGTAGCCGAGGCCACTTCCTGGGGCGCACGGCAGGCGGCGCGGACGCTGGCCAACATGGCGAAGGAGCACGTCACCTACCCGGTCGTGTTCATGGACATCGAACTGCCCGGGGTCGCGCCCGCGTTCGACAACGGCTGGGAGGACGTCTACACCTCGCCTTGCAGCGGGCAGGTGAAGCAGCGCGGCATGCCGGTTGCGCTGGACCGGGCCGACTTCAACGGGTTCTGGAAGTATCTGAGCAGCCACTCCGCCTACAAGGCGGGGGTCTACTCGGCCCCGGGGATCTGGACCCAGATCTTCGGCACCGGCAGCGCCGCCTCGATCCCGCACACCTACGAGTGGACCTACGAGCCGGAGACCGCGAGCCTGGCTGAGGCCCCGCACGGCTGGTGCCTGAAGTCGGGCGGCTGCGCGGAATTCTTCGGCGGCGTGATCACATCGAGCCCCTACGCGCTGATGTGGCAGTGGTCGGGCGGCGGTGGCGTCAGGAACGCGATCGGCGACTTCGACCAGATCGACGCCAGTCGGCCGTCCTGACCGGCCCAGGCCCGGAGGCGGCGCGAGAACACGCACAACCATTCGTTCGGTCAAATGGTCTTAAGAAGAGAGATCCGCCCGGTCTACTGGACGGGAAAGCGGATTCACCGTACCGCGGGAGGCATCATGAGACGGAGCTGGCTAGCGCTGGCGGTCGGCCTAGCGCTGGTACTGACGAGCGCAGGGACCGCCGCGGCCAGGGTTACGGCAGGGACGGGGAAAGCCGTGACTGCCGCCGAGCGGCTGCCGGACGGTGACGGGCCGCCCGGGTTCTGGTGGGGCACGGACAGCTGGCCGGTCACCGTGCCCGGCAGCGCGCCGTACAGCATGCCCCACCTCGGCGGTGCCTACGGCGGTTACATCGGGATGACCGGGAGCTGGTCGTACTGGCAGGGCTGCAAGGGCGGCTTCATCGCCTTCTCCTCGACCAACGCCGCGCAGGCGCACACCAACTACACCACGTACCACAGGGGCGTCGGCGACGGCGCCTACTGGTTCATGGGCGGCCCCGGAGTGGACCCGGGTTACAACGGGACGTCGGCCGAAGCCAGCTCGTGGGGTGCGCGGCAGGCGGCGCGTGCGCTGTCCGACATCGCGAACGGGCACTTCGACTATCCGGTCGTCTGGGCGGACATCGAGCTGCCGGGCGTGGCGCCCGCGCACGATAATGGCTGGAACAGCGTCTACACCTCGCCGTGCAGCGGGGTCGTGAAGCAGTCCTTTGTCCCGGTGGCCCTGGATCGCGCCGACTTCAACGGGTTCTCCGCCTACATCGCGGCGCACTCTCCGTACAAGGTTGGCGTCTACTCCTCGCCCGCGGTCTGGACATCTATCTTCGGAACGGGGAGCGCGGCCTCGATTCCGAACACCTACGAGTGGACCTACGAGCCCGAGACCACCAACTTCGGCAATGCCCCATACGGCTGGTGCCTGAAGTCCGGCGGGTGCGCGCAGTTCTTCGGCGGTCAGACCAGTTCCAGCCGGTATGCGCTGATGTGGCAGTGGTCTGGCGGCGGCGGCGTGAGCAACGGCGTTGGCGACCTGGACCAGATCGACGCCGTCCGGCAGAATTAGC
This sequence comes from Streptosporangiaceae bacterium, assembly GCA_052144275.1. Taxonomy (GTDB): domain Bacteria; phylum Actinomycetota; class Actinomycetes; order Streptosporangiales; family Streptosporangiaceae; genus Palsa-504. The sequence continues at coordinate 28,914 of JBKQQQ010000215.1, read as the reverse complement.
CGGCGATCAGGGGCTCGAGCAGGATGTCGGGCTGCTCCCGCTGGACCTGGGCCAGCCGCCACTTGTCGCTGAGCAGGGCGAGCAGGGCGCCGTCGTGGCGGCGGGTCAGCACCTCCACCGCGCGCTGGCCGGCCAGCGCGCGGGCGCCGTCGGCGTCGGTCCGCCGGGCCATGCTGTAGTCCAGGTGATCAAGGTCCGCCCGGGCGCCGAACTCGTGCTCGAGCCGGTGGCGCACCACGTCGAACTGCAGCGGCCCGACGGCGGCCAGCACCGGTGCCTGGTCGCCGCGCAGGTCAGAGGAGAGGACCTGGACCACGCCCTCGGTGTCCAGCTGCTCGATGCCGCGGCGGAACTGCTTCTGCTTGCCCGCCTCCTTGCCGCGCACCACGGCGAAGTGCTCCGGCGCGAAGCTGGGGATGGGCGGGAACTCGACCGGGTCGCTGCTCGCGTACAGCGTGTCGCCCGGGCGCAGCGCATTGGCGTTGACCAGGCCGATCACGTCGCCGGGGAAGGCCTCCTCGACGGTCTCCCGGTCCTGGCCGAACATCGACTGCGCGTACTTGGTGGCAAACGGGCGCCCGGTCGCGGCGTGGGTCAGCACCATGCCGCGCTCGAACCGGCCCGAGCACACCCGCACGAACGCCATCCGGTCCCGGTGCGCCGGGTCCATGTTGGCCTGCACCTTGAACACCAGGCCGGAGAACGGGGCGTCAACCGGCCGGGGCGAACCCTTGACATCCTCGCGCGCGGCGGGCGGCGGGGCGAACGAGGTCACCGCGTCGAGCAGGCGGCGGACGCCGAAATTCGGCAGCGCGGCGCCGAACAGCACCGGGCTCGACACCCCGGCCAGGAACGACTCCATGTCGAGAGACGCGCCGTAGATCTCCTCGAGCAGCGCCAGTTCCTCCTGCGCCGCGGCGAACGCGTCACCGTCGCGAGCGGCTCCCGCCGCGGCGTCCAGCGCCGTCTCCAGCGCGCGCCCCGCGCCGCCCGGGGTCCTGGTGAAGGTGACGTAGTCGCCGGTGACCCGCTCGATCAGGCCGCGGAAGTCGCCGGCCACCCCGACCGGCCAGTTCACCGGGGCCGGGCGAAGCCCGATCCGCTGCTCGATCTCGTCGAGCAGTTCCAGCGGCTCGCGGCCAGGCCGGTCCCACTTGTTCACGAACGTGATCACCGGCACGGCCCGGCTGCGGCACACGTCGAACAGCTTCAGCGTCTGCGGCTCCAGGCCCTTGGCCGAGTCGAGCAGCATGATCGCGCAGTCCACCGCCGAGAGCACCCGGTAGGTGTCCTCGGAAAAGTCGGCGTGGCCCGGGGTGTCGAGCAGGTTGAGCACCGTGTCGTGGTAGTCGAAGCGCAGGGCCGCCGAGGTGATCGAGATGCCGCGGGCGCGCTCCATCGCCATCCAGTCGGAGGTCACGCCGCGCCGCCCGGCCTTGCCGTGTACCGCTCCTGCCTGGGTGATCGCCGACGCATGCAGGGCCAGGGCCTCGGTGAGAGTCGACTTGCCCGCGTCCGGGTGGCTGATCACCGCGAACGCCCGGCGCTTGCCGGCTTCGGCTAGCACCCGCGCCTCCAGCGCGGCAGGCACCTTCAGGTCGGCGGCACGCGGAGGAGCCCCCGTTTCCGCCATAGTCACTTACGTGAGGATACTGGGTCCGTGGACCGCGTCCTGACGATCCCGAACGGGATCAGCGCCGCCAGGCTGGCCGGGGTACCGGTCTTCTTGTGGCTGGTGCTCGGCCCGCGCACCGCTACCGCGGACTACTGGGCGGTGGGCTTGCTCATCGCCGCAGGCCTGTCCGACTGGCTGGACGGCAAGATCGCCCGCGCGCTGAACCAGACCAGCAGGCTCGGCCAGGTGCTCGATCCGGCCGCGGACCGGCTGTACATCGCGGCCACCATCGTGGCCCTGGCCGTCCGGGCCATCATCCCGTGGTGGCTGGTCGCCGTCCTGGCGCTGCGCGAGATCACCGTCGGCGTGGCGCTGGCCGTGCTGCGGCGGCGGGCCGGGTTTGGCACCCTCCAGGTGAGCCTGGTGGGCAAGGCAGCAACGCTTTGCTTGCTTTATGCTTTTCCCTTGCTCTTTCTTGGTGATCACCCCGGCTGGGGCGGGACTCTGGCCCGGGTACTAGGCTGGGCCTTCGCGACCTGGGGAACTGCCCTGTACTGGTGGGCCGCGATGCTGTATCTCGCCCAGGTAAGAAGCCTCGTAGGTAACACTGCTAGTCCGTAAGGTAACAGGGCGCGTCCTTGATTCCGGCCGTGACGGGGTGCACATAATGGCGGAAACCGGGAAGGAGTCGCGAACCCATTGAAGGCCGTCGTCATGGCAGGGGGCGAGGGGACGCGCCTGCGGCCGATGACCGCGAACCAGCCCAAGGTCCTGCTGCCCGTGGCCAACCGGCCGATCATGGAACACGTGCTGCGGCTGCTCAAGCGGCACGGGTTCGACGAGACCGTCGTGACCGTCCAGTTCCTGGCCGCCCTCGTCCGTAACTACTTCGGCGACGGCGAGGAGTTCGGGATGAGCCTGCAGTACGCCACAGAGGAGATGCCGCTCGGCACCGCGGGCAGCGTGCGCAACGCCGAAGACGCGCTGCGGGACGAGCCCTTCCTGGTCATCTCGGGCGACGCGCTCACCGACATGGACCTGACCGCGCTGGTCGATTTCCACAAGGACAAGGGCGCGCTGGTCACCGTGGCCCTGGCCCGGGTGCCCAACCCGCTCGAGTTCGGCATCGTGATCACCGCCGAGGACGGCCAGATCCAGCGCTTCCTGGAAAAGCCGACCTGGGGCCAGGTGTTCTCGGACACGGTCAACACCGGGCTGTACGTCATGGAACCGGAGGTGCTCGCCGAGGTCCCGCCGGGCGAGGCGGTGGACTGGTCAGGCGACATCTTTCCGAAGCTGCTCAAGCGCGGTGCCCCGCTCTACGGCTACATCTCCGAGAGCTACTGGGAGGACGTCGGCACCCACGAGAGCTACATGAAGGCCCAGGCCGATGTGCTGGCCGGCCGGGTGCAGGCCGACATCCCCGGCTTCGAGGTCTCGCCGGGCGTCTGGGTCGCCCCGAGCGCCGAGGTCGACGCGGACGCGGTGCTCACCGGCCCGCTGTGCATCGGCGACTACGCCAAGATCGAGGCCGGCGCGCACCTGCGCGAGTACACCGTGATCGGCAGCAACGTGGTGGTCAAGGAGGGCGCATTCCTGCACCGCGCCGTGGTCCACAACAACGTCTACGTCGGCCAGGGCGTCACCCTGCGCGGCTGCGTGATCGGCAAGAACACCGACGTGATGCGGCTGGCCAGGATCGAGGAGGGCGCCGTCGTCGGGGATGAGTGCGTGATCGAGCCCGAGGCCTACCTGTCCGCCTCGGTCAAGGTCTACCCGTTCAAGACCATCGAGGCCGGGGCGGTGGTCAACACCAGCGTCATCTGGGAGTCCCGGGGACAGCGCACCCTGTTCGGCCCGCGCGGCGTGTCCGGCCTGGTCAACGTGGAGGTCACCCCGGAGCTCGCGGTCCGGCTGGCCAGCGCCTACGCCACCATGCTGCGCAAGGGCTCCACCGTCACCACCTCGCGGGACGTGTCCCGGGCCGGGAGGACGCTCAAGCGAGCCGTGCAGAGCGCGCTCAACGCCAGCGCGATCAACGTGGTGGACCTGGAGGTCCAGCCGCTCCCGGTGGCCAGGTACGAGACCGCGAGGGACCACTACAGCGGCGGCATCGCATTGCGCACCACGCCGGGTGACCCGCAGTCGGTCGACATCATCTTCCTGGACGAGCGCGGCGCCGAGCTGTCCCAGGCGGACCAGCGCAAGCTGGAGCGGGTGTTCTCCCGGCAGGAGTTCCGGCGGGCCTTCCCGGGCGAGATCGCGGAGCTCAGCTACCCGCCCCGGGTGGTCGAGTCATACACCCACGAGCTGCTCAGGCGCGTGGACATGAGCGGCGTACGGGAAGCCGGCCTGAAGGTCGTGGCGGACTGCGCGGGCGGCACCGCCTCGCTGGTGCTGCCCAGCCTGCTCGGCACGATCGGGGTCGACGTGCTCACCCTGAACAACCGGCTGGACGAGGGTTCGCCGACCGAGAGCGTCGCGCAGCAGCGGGCCGGCCTGCAGCGGCTGGCCGATGTGGTGTCCTCGTCACGGGCCGCGTTCGGTGTCAGGTTCGACCCGGTGGGGGAGCGGATCCAGCTCGTGGACGAGAAGGGCGAGCTGGTCAGCGAGGACCGGGCGCTGCTGGCCGTGCTCGACCTGGTCGCGGCCGAACGCAAGCGGGGGCGCGTCGCGCTGCCGGTGACCACTACCCGGGTGGCCGAGCAGGTGTGCCGGTTCCACGGCGTCCAGGTGGAATGGACGCCGACCTCAATGCACGCGCTGACGCTCGCCGCGGCGCAGGAGGACGTCATCTTCGCGGCCGACGGCCACGGCGGGTTCGTGGTGCCCGAATGCGCCAGGACCATCGACGGCATCGCGGCTTTTGTCCGGCTGCTCGGCCTGGTCGCGCGGACCCGGCTGACGCTGAGCCAGATCGACGCCAGGATCCCGGTCGCGCACCTGCTCCGCCGGTCCATCCCGACGCCGTGGGCGGCCAAGGGCGGCGTCATGCGCACGATCATGGAGGCGGCCGGCGACCGCGAGATCGATACGACCGACGGCGTGCGGGTGATCGAGCGAGACCGCGGCTGGGTGCTCGTGCTGCCCGACCCGGCGGACGCCGTCACCCACCTGTGGGCGGAGGGGAACGATGCCGACACCGCGCAGCTACTGCTCGATGAGTGGGCATCGGTGGTGGAACAGGCGGGACGCTAGGGACACGGGCCGGCTGGGGCTGGCGGTCACCGCCAACTGTCCCGGATACTGCGGTTAGGTCCCCGGATATTCGCTCTGTAGCCAGGTAAGCTGTGTCCCTCATGTGATGATGCGAAAGGCGCCAACCGCGCAGAATTCGCGAATGTGAGAGAATCGCGCCCATTGCGATTCGCCCGGCGGTCACCGCCCGCCGGGGCGGGCCAGGCGACGGGCCTGGTACGGCAGAGTGCATGGCGGCGGGTGCACGGCGGAGGTGAGACGGCGGTGTGGCGGAAGCGTCGCGACGAAAATAGCCGGCGCGGATGGCGCGGGCTGTTCGCGTGGCGCATGGACCGCGCCGCCTCCTCTCGCGTACCTTGGGCTGGGTCGCTCGAAGACGATGAGTACAACAAGGGGAGGCCGAGCGGAGCCATGCCACGCGTCTACTGCGCCCGGTGCGGTCGGCCGAATCCCGACGGGGCCAGGTTCTGCTCGTACTGCGGGACCCAGCTGACCGCGCCGGTGCCGTCCGGATCAGGGTTCCCGGCCGGTCCCGGCGGGACCGGCGGCTACCCTGCGGCCGGGTCGCCGGATCGTCCCGGCGAGACCACCTCGACAATATCGCTGGGCCGGACCGAGGACGATCTCGGCGACGATCTGTTCCCCGACTCGGCGTCGTTCGGCGCGCTGCCGCCGGGCAGCGCCCTGCTCCTGGTCATGCGCGGTCCCAACGCGGGCAGCCGGTTCCGGCTCGACGGCGACCTGACCACCGCAGGCCGTCATCCGGACAGCGACATCTTCCTCGACGACGTGACCGTCTCCCGGCGGCATGCCGAGTTCTACCGGCACGGCGCCCGGTTCACGGTCCGCGACGTGGGCAGTCTCAACGGCACCTACGTGAACCGGGAGCGGATCGAGGAAGCCGAGCTGGCCGGCGGGGACGAGGTGCAGATTGGCAAGTTCCGGCTGCTGTTCCTGACCAGCCAGGATCTCGGTCCCGACCCGAGGACCCCGTCCGCCGACCGCCGCGGCAGGGGCGCCCAGGACTACGCATGAGGTGCCCGGTGGACACATCATGAGCGAGCAGTCGGCGCGTGGCCAGTTCGGCATCGGCGAGGTGCTCGCCCAGCTGCGTCCGGAATTTCCCGACATCAGCACGTCCAAGATCCGCTTCCTGGAGGCCGAGGGGCTGATCGAGCCGGCCCGGTCGCACTCGGGGTACCGGCGGTTCTCCGCGGCGGACATTGAGCGGCTGCGGTACATCCTGACCATGCAGCGAGACTCCTACCTGCCGCTGCGGGTGATCAGGGAACGGCTAGCCGGCGGCCAGGCGGCCAATGGTGTTTCCACGGCGGACCGGGTGCCCGCCGACATGACCCGCCGCCAGCTGCTCGACGCGGCGGAGATCAGCGAGGCGGAGCTGACCGAGCTCGAGGACTACGGCCTGATCCGGCGGGTGGGCCGGCAGTACGACGGGGACGCCCTCGCGGTAGCCAGGGCCCTGGCCGCGCTGCGCCAGTACGGTGTGCAGGCCAGGCACCTGCGTGCCGTCAAGGCGGCCGCCGACCGGGAAGCCAACCTGGTCGAGCAGGTGATAGCGCCCCAGCTGCGGCAGCGCGGCCCGGGCGCGCGGGACGCGGCGGCCAGGACCGCCTGGCAGATCGCCGACCTCACGTTGCGGCTGCACGCGACGCTGGTCGGATCCGCGCTGGCCGAGGCCGGACTGGCCGCGGCGCCCCTGCGGGCCGGTGGTAACGAGTTTGCGGCCTTCGGGTCGGCCGGGTCCGGTCCGCCCCAGCGAGATTCCGACGCGACCGAGCCCACCGCCGGGGGGCTGCGCTCGGCCTCCGGACGATTACGGGTGTACCTTGGCAAAGGGAGAGGTGGCCAAGCAGAGGTTCCCCAGGCACGTGAGGACGGAGCTGTAGTGCGGCAGATGGAGGTCATCGGCGTCCGGGTCGAGATGCCATCGAACAGCCCCATCGTCTTGCTGAAAGAGGCGCAGGGCGATAGATACCTGCCCATCTGGATCGGGGCGGTCGAGGCAACGGCGATCGCCTTCGCCCAGCAGGGCATGGTTTCCCTTCGGCCGCTCACGCACGATCTGTTCCGTGACGTGCTCGAGGTGCTGAATGTCCAGCTGCGCACCGTGAACATCACCGCGCTGCGGGACGGGATCTTCTATGCCGACCTGGTCTTCTCCAACGGCGCTGAGGTGAGCGCACGGCCGTCGGATTCCATCGCGCTGGCGCTGCGCACCGGCGCGCAGATCTTCGCCAGCGAGGAGATCCTGGACGAGGCGGGCGTGGCCATCCCGGATGAGCAGGAAGACGAAGTCGAGAAGTTCCGGGAGTTCCTCGACACGATCTCGCCCGAGGACTTCGGCCGGGCCACCTGAGCCCCGAACCTGTCCGTGCTGGTCTGCCGCGATGCCGGCGGGAATGTCGCGACGCGCCGTCCTTGGTCGTTGACGCCGCCGCCTGGGTCGGCTTACGGTGCGAGTACCGTGGGTAGTCAGCTCCCGTGGAGGTGGGCGTGGCGGTAACCAGGGGTGACGACGGAGACAGGCTCTCAGGCAGCCAGGCTTCCGCCGCAGCCGGCACGCAGGGCACCCTGTTCGACGACAGCGAGGTTCCCGGCCTGCCCGGCGGTCCCAGCGCCGCAAGCCAGCCCGGCATCTCGGACCAGCCTGACGCCCCGGATCTGCCTAGTGCGGACTCCGTGGATATCGGGTACCGCGGGCCTACTGCCTGCGCCGCCGCCGGCATCACCTATCGCCAGCTTGACTACTGGGCTCGCACGGCACTGGTCGAGCCGAGCGTGCGTGCCGCCCACGGGTCCGGCTCGCAGCGGCTGTACAGCTTCCGCGACATCCTGGTGCTGAAGGTGGTCAAGCGGCTGCTCGACACCGGGATCTCGCTGCAGCAGATCCGGGCCGCGGTCCAGCACCTGCGTGACCACGGCAGCGCCGACCTGGCCCAGGTGACGCTGATGAGCGACGGGGTCAGCGTCTACGAGTGCACCTCCGCCGACGAGGTGGTGGACTTGCTGCAGGGCGGTCAGGGCGTATTCGGCATCGCGCTCGGCCGGGTCTGGCGCGAGGTCGAGGGAGACCTGGCCGTGCTGCCCGCGGTACGGGCCGAGGACGGCTTCGTCGCGGTGACCTCAGGGGACCAGGATGACCTGGCCAAACGCCGCCTGCGCCGCACCAGCTGACCTGGTTTAACCGCCTGTGTCCCACAATCTGGTCCTGAGTCGGGTAGAATCTCAACTGCTGATGAAACCGGCCGGGAGAGTCCACGCGTAAGTTGCGGGCGCCGAAGGGGCAACATCCCCGGAACCTCTCAGGCACACGAACCGGGCGGGACAGGCATCTCTGGAGCGGGCAGCCCGGTTTCGGGCTCGGCGACAGACGGGGAGCCAGCGACCGCGTTCGTTCCGGGGAGGCTCCTTATGACCGACTTCGCTGCTCGCCACATTGGCCCGTCGCCCGCGGAGCAGCGGCAGATGCTCGCCAGCGTGGGGTACTCCTCGCTCGGCGAGCTCACCGCCGCCGCCCTGCCCGAGGGAACCCAGCCTCCGCGGCTCAGCCTGCCTGATCCGCTCACCGAAACCGAGGCCCTGGCCGACCTGCGCCGGATGGCCAGCCGGAACCAGGTGCTCACCTCGATGATCGGCCTGGGCTACTACGACACCATCACACCGGCCGTCATCCGCCGCAACGTGCTGGAGAACCCGGCCTGGTACACCGCGTACACCCCGTATCAGCCGGAGATCTCCCAGGGCCGCCTTGAGGCGCTGCTGAACTTCCAGACCATGATCGCCGACCTGACCGCGCTCCCGTGGGCCGGCGCGTCGCTGCTGGACGAGGCCACCGCCGCGGCCGAGGCGATGACGCTGGCCCGGCGGGCCGCCAAGAAGGGGCACGTCTTCCTCGCCGACGCCGACTGCCTGCCGCAGACCCTGGCCGTGCTCCGCACCCGGGCCGAGCCGCTTGGCATCCATCTTCTCGTCGCCCCGGTGACGGCCGAAGCCATCGCCGGGCAGCCGGACCTGTTCGGCGTCCTGCTGCCGTTCCCCGGTGCCTCGGGGGTGCTGCGGGACCCCGCGCCGCTGATCGAGGCGGTGCATGCCCAGGGCGCGCTGGCCGCGGTGGCCGCGGACCTGCTCGCGCTGACCCTGCTCCGGCCGCCTGGTGAGGCGGGCGCCGACATCGCGGTGGGCTCCAGCCAGCGGTTCGGCGTGCCGCTGTGGTTCGGCGGGCCGCATGCCGGCTACATCGCGGTCAGCGACGCGCTGAAGCGCCAGCTGCCCGGCCGGCTGGTCGGGGTGTCGGTGGACGCCGACGGCCAGCCCGCCTACCGGCTCGCGCTGCAGGCTCGCGAGCAGCACATCCGGCGCGAGAAGGCGACAAGCAACATCTGCACGGCCCAGGTCCTGCTGGCGGTGACCGCGGCCATGTACGCCGCCTACCACGGCCCGGACGGGCTGGCCGCCATCGCCCGGGGTGCTCACCGTAGCGCCGCTGTCCTCGCCGCGACCCTGCGCGATTTCGGGCACCGAACGAGTCTGGGTGACTTCTTCGACACGATCCGGATTGCCTTCGACGGCGGTCGCGACGAGGCGGCTGCGGCCGCGACGCGTGCACGCGCCGCCGGGTACAACCTCTACCTCGCACCGGATGGCGCGCTCCAGGCCAGCTGCGACGAGACCACGACCGACCAGCAGCTGCGGGAGCTCGTGGCCGCCATCTGCTGGCTGGAACGGCCCGCCGACGTGCAGCTGGCCGACGGTTCACCCGACGTGCTGCCTGGATCCTTGCGCCGCACCTCGGAGTTCCTCACCCACCCGGTGTTCCGCGAGCACCGTAGCGAGACCGCGATGCTGCGCTACCTGCGGCGGCTTTCGGACTTCGATATCGCCCTCGACCGGTCGATGATCCCGCTCGGCTCGTGCACCATGAAGCTGAACGCGGCGGCCGAGATGGAGCCGGTGAGCTGGCCGGAGTTCGCCGGGATGCACCCGTTCGCGCCGGCCTCGCAGGCGGGCGGCTACCTGGAGCTTATCGAGTCCCTCGAGCTCCGGCTGGCCCGGCTCACCGGCTACGACGCGGTGTCCGTGCAGCCGAACGCCGGCTCCCAGGGCGAGCTGGCCGGCCTGCTCGCGATCCGGGGCTACCACGCCTCGCGCGGCGAGCATGGCCGCGACGTCTGCCTGATCCCGGAATCGGCGCACGGCACCAACGCGGCCAGCGCGGTCCTGGCCGGGCTGCGGGTCGCGGTGGTCAAGTGCGACGCTGACGGCGCCGTCGACCTCGGCGACCTGCATCTCAAGCTGGAGGCACACGAGGGGCGGGTGGCGGCGATCATGCTGACCTACCCGTCCACGGCCGGCGTTTACGAGCAGAACGTAAGCACGATCTGCGAGGCGGTGCACGCCGCCGGCGGCCAGGTGTACATCGACGGGGCGAACCTCAACGCGCTGGTCGGGGTGGCCACCCTGCCGTCATTCGGCGCCGACGTGTCGCACCTGAACCTGCACAAGACCTTCTGCATCCCGCACGGCGGCGGCGGTCCCGGCGTCGGCCCGGTTGCCGTTCGCGCGCACCTGGCGGACTTCCTGCCCGGCCGCGGCGGCGTCGGCCCGGTGGCCGCGGCGCCCTACGGGTCGGCCGGCATCTTGCCCATCTCGTGGGCCTACGTCGCGATGATGGGGGCGGCCGGGCTGCGCCAGGCGACCCAGGTCGCGGTGCTGTCCGCCAACTACGTGGCCCGGCGGCTGGCGCCGCACTATCCGGTGCTGTACACCGGACGGAACGGGCTGGTCGCGCACGAGTGCGTCATCGACCTGCGCCCGCTGGCCCGCGAGACCGGCGTCACCGTGGACGACGTGGCCAAGCGGCTGATCGACTACGGGTTCCACGCGCCGACGATGTCGTTCCCGGTCGCGGGCACGTTCATGATCGAGCCCACCGAGAGCGAGAGCCTGGCCGAGCTCGACCGGTTCTGCGCCGCCATGATCGCGATCAGGGCGGAGATCGCCCGGGTGGCCTCCGGCGAGTACGACGCCCTCGACAACCCGCTGAAGAACGCCCCGCATACCGCCGAGATGCTCATCTCGGGGGAGTGGAAGCACCCGTACGACGCCGAAGAGGCGGCCTTCCCGCCCGGCGTGGACCGCCGGGCCAAGTACTGGCCGCCGGTGCGGCGCATCGATCAGGCTTACGGCGACAGGAATCTGGTCTGCGCGTGCCCCCCGCCCGAGGCATTCGCTCACTGAGCTCTGTCTCTTACTCGGGGACATACGCGCGCCCGCCCCTGATGCGAGCACCGCCTGCGCCCCCGGGCGGGGCGTTGGGGAGGGGTGCGGCGCTCGCAGTTGCGGGAGGGGCGGGCGCGGTAAGAGTGCGGCGGCCGGGCTGGCGGGAAGCGGCTCCACAGCCGCGGCCGCCGCGTGTTACTGGCTTACTCCAGGTCGGGTTACTGGCTGGCGACGGGAAAGGCGTCCAGTTCGGCAAGGTGCGGCGGCAGGCTCATGGTGACCACGCTCTCCTGCTCCTGCGGGTCGGTACGGGCCACGACGGCTACCGTCATGACGTCGCTGCGGTTCACCGGGAGGTGCGGGGTGCCCGGCGGTACGTACATGAAGTCACCGGCCTGGACGACGGTGCGCTGCAGCAGGCCCTCGCCGTGCCAGACCTCGGTTTCGCCGCTGACGGTATAGATAGCGGACTCGTGCCCGTCGTGGACATGCGGCACGCCGCGAGTCCCGGGGGGAATCGTCACCAGGTGCAGGCACAGGGCCTGGGCGCCCGCGGACCGGCTGCTCACGCCGGTGGCCAGGCTCATGCCCTGCTTGCCGTCGTAGCTGCCGCCGGCTCGGATCACGATGACGTCTCCTGGTTTGGCGACGGCCATGGCGGGTGTGTGGAGTGCCCTCTCCCAAACGTCGCTTACTCTGAGCATTTGACCATATCCTATCCGTGATGTTCCCCTATGACAGATTATGGCTCTGTGTATTTGAATAGATACTCTCCGTACAGTCACGATGCACTGTCTTACTGGTTAGGAAGACCTATCGCAGAAGTAAGTACAGACGAGAGCCGCCGGCTAGCCAGGATCATGTCCCGTTAACTCAATAGGGACGGTTCAGGCCGAGGCGTGCCGGAGTTCTTCGAGTACGCGCTGCCTGGCCTGAACTGGATCGATGCCCAGCTCGCGGAGAGTGTCGGGGGTGAACTCCCCGCGCGGGTTGCGTTCGGCCGTACTCAGCAGGCCGAGCAGCAGGTGCTCGGTGCCGATGTAGGTGTGGCGCAGAGCCCGGGCCTCCTTGATCGCGAAGGCCAGCGACTGCTTCGACTCGCGGGTCAGCGTCATCCGGCCGGTCCAGTTGAGCGGGCCCTGGTGCGCCAGCGCGCCCGTGCGCGCCAGCGCGCCAGGCCCGAAGCTCTCCTCGATCCTGCGCTTGACCTCGTCCAGGTCGATGCCGATCGCGGCCAGCGCCTCGGCGTCCCCGCTGGTCGTCTCGCCCTCGAGCGGACTGCGTAGGGGGGCGGTGCGGTCAAACAGACCCTCGACCGAGTCTGCATCGACCCCCAGGCTGGTCAGAGCCTGGGCGGCCACGCCCTCGGCGGACGCCAGCGCGTACAGCATGTACACCGGGCGGATCTGGTCGCCGCGCTCGGTGGCCTTGGCCTTGGCCAGGATCACGACCGTCCTGGCCTTGTCGGTGAACCGCTCGAACATCGTCAGTGTCCCTCTCCTGCTCGCACGCGAGCGCGGCGTGCGTGCTTCTTGTGCACGGCCTGCCGGGACACGCCGAGGATCTCGGCGATCTCCTGCCAGGACCAGCCGTGGGCCCGTGCGTTGTCCACCTGAAGCGCCTCGAGCTGCTCAAGCAGCCTGCGGAGAGCGGCGACGGCCCGGAGCCCGGTGCGCGGGTCCGAGCTGTCGGCCGCGGCCGCCAAGGCGGGTGCGTTGTCCATGCTGTCAATTTATGTTGACAGCGGTCGGCATGTCAACCTGGGTTGACGCGGGCTGACGCGCCGATTACGAAGCGCTTACAAGAGCCGGCTGAACCGTGCAAGATCGCGCTACGTAGTCATAACTAGGGGAGAGGATGAAGGCGCCGGGAACGCCCGCCAAGATCCAGAACAGGACCATTCTGCTCGGCTGAGCATACGATCCACCTAGGGCTCGTCTGAAGGGGAGGTGCGGGTGACCAGCGTTGCCAGGCGATCTGGCCCGGCTCGCCAGGCCGGTGCGGCGGCGTACCCAGGACCGAGGCCGGCGCCGTCGGCGCCGCGGCCGGGGCCGTCACACCGTCCGCAGGCGAGGCCGATGCCCGTTCGGCCCAAGAACCGCCCCGCCCGGGTCGGCGCGCGCGGCTTGCTGGCGGCCATCATCGCCGGCGGCCTCGTGGTCATCGCTCTGTGGTGGCACGGCTCGCTCGGCGTGCACGGGCTCGCCGGCTGGCTGACTGGAGCGGGCGAGATACTGGGGCTGCTCGCCGGGTACGGCGTGGTCGTCCTGGTCGCGCTGATGTCTCGGCTGCCGCCACTCGAGCGGGGCCTGGGCACGGATCAGCTGGCCCGCTGGCACGCCATGGGCGGCCGGTACGTGGTCAGCCTGGTGGTCGCGCACGCCCTGCTCATCATCTGGGGCTACGCGGTAGGGGCGCACACAGGCGTGGTGAGCGAGTCGGCCACGCTGCTCACCCAGTACCCGGACGTGCTGATGGCCACCGTGGCCGGCTTCCTGCTGCTCGGGATCGGCATCGTCTCGATGCGCGCCGCCCGGCGGCGGGTCCGGTACGAGACCTGGTACTACCTGCACCTGTATACATACCTGGCGATCGCCCTGGCGTTCAGCCACCAATTCGCCGACGGCACGACGTTTCTCGGCAACCTGGCCGCGCGCTTCTGGTGGTCCGCGATGTACGTGACGGTACTCGTCCTGGTGCTGTGGTACCGGGTAGCGGTCCCGCTGCGCTCATACCGCAGGCACCGTTTCGAGGTCCTCGGGGTGAAGGCGGAGGCGCCCGGCGTCATCTCGGTCTACATCAGCGGCGCGCGGCTCGACGAGCTGGACGCTGAGCCCGGGCAGTTCTTCCGCTGGCGGTTCATGACCAGGTCGCTGTGGTGGTCCTCGCACCCGTTCTCGCTGTCCGCCGCGCCGGGGTCGGACGTGCTGCGGATCACCGTGAAGAACCTGGGTGACCACAGCCAGGCGCTCGCGCGCCTGCGGCCGGGGACCCGCGTCTTCGCCGAGGGGCCCTATGGCGCGCTCACCCCCGCCGATTCAGACCGCGGCGTGCTGCTGCTGGCCGGCGGGGTCGGCATCACGCCGCTGCGGGCCATCTTCGCGACGCTGCCGGGCCAGGTCACCCTGATCTACCGCGCCAGCAGCGAGCGGGACATCGTGTTCCGCGACGAGCTCGACGCGATCGCTGCCGCGCGCGGCGCGACCGTGCACTACCTGGTCGGGTCGCGGAACGAGATCGGCGGCGACCCGCTGTCTCCCCGGGTGCTGCGGTCCCTGGTGCCCGGCCTTGACGAGCAGGATGCCTACGTCTGCGGGCCGGCCGGCATGACCGCGGCCGCGGTCCGCGCGCTGCGCGCCGCCGGGGTGCCCAGGCAGCGCATCCATTTCGAGTCGTTCGAGTTCTGAGGAGAGGATCCGCGACCATGCGCCGGGTAATCCTGGCCGTCACCGGCACTATCGCCGGTCTCGTGGCCCTGCTGTCGTTCAAATCGCACGTCCCGTCCGTCCCCGTGGCGGCCACGACCGGCGGGTCGGGCGGCAGTTCGTCCTCCTCGGCCCCGTCGTCGTCCTCCTCCTCGTCCTCCTCGTCGGGCGGGCAGACGACGACCGTGCCCGGGGAGTTCCCGCAGGGTTCGCTGGCCAGCAAGCTGACCGCGGGCGAGACTGCCGTCGACGGCAAGGCGGCCAACACCGCCTACGGCCCGGTCCAGATCCAGCTGATCAAGCAGAACAGCAAGATCGTCAAGGTGGCGGTCCTGGTGCAGCCGGCCAACACCCTCCATGACATCCAGATCGGCGCGTTCGCCTTCCCCAAGCTGATCAGCGAGACGCTCGCGGCGCAGAGCGGCAAGATCGACGCCGTGTCCGGCGCCAGCTACACCAGCGCGGGCTACATCGCATCGCTGCAGAGCGCGCTGGACAAGTAAGCCTGAGTCGTCGTGGCGAGCGGGGCGCTGCCGGGTTCGGGCCGGCGCAGGCACGCTGAGCACGTGATGGGCACCGTCGTCTCCTTCGACGTGCCCGCCCGCGCCGGGGAGCCGCACGGTGCGGGGCCCCTCGGCCAGGCGGTGCGCTGGCTGCACTGGGTGGACGCCACCTTCTCGCCGTACCGGGATGACAGCGACGTCAGCCGGTTCGGCCGCGGCGAACTGCCGCTGGCGGACTGCGCGCCCGAACTGGCCGAGGTGCTTGACGCCTGCGCGGTCATCAGCGCGCGCAGCGGCGGGTACTTCACCATCAGGCCGGACGGCGCGTTCGACCCCTCCGGGTACGTGAAAGGGTGGGCCATCGAGCGGGCCGCTGCGATTTTCACCGCGGCGGGTTCGGCCGAGCACAGCGTCAACGGCGGCGGCGACGTTCAGTTCGTTGGCAGCCGGCTATGGCGGGTGGGGATCGCCGACCCGCTGCGCCCCGGCCGACTGGCGCTCGTGGTGGCGGGCCGGGACTTCGCCGTGGCCACGTCCGGCGTCGCCGAGCGCGGCCCGCACATCATCGACCCGTACACCGGGCAGCCCCCGGCCGGCCTGGCCAGCATTACCGTGGTCGGGGCGACGCTGGCCGAGACGGACGCCTACGCCACGGCGGCCTTCGCGATGGGATCCGCGGGCCGCGACTGGGTCGAGGGCCTGCCAGGTTACGAGGCGTTCGCCATCACCGCGGCCGGCGCCACGTGGCAGACCAGCGGTTTCGGCACCTACCTGGGCTGACGGCCAGGTCACAGCAGGGTGGGCCGACCGTCGTCGTAGACGAGCAGGCCGTCGTCGCGGCGCCGCAGGCCGGGGGAGAGGCGGTGCTCCTCGAGCCGCCCGTCGTGCAGGAGGTGGCGTACCGGCACGCCGCGCGCCGCCGTCACGAAGTCGGCGAGCAGTCGGCGATGGCAGCGCCACCACAGGCTCTCCGCGCACATCACCGCGGTGGCGTCGGTTCGGGCCTGGGCGAGAACCTCGTCCACCGCGGCCAGGAAGCCATCGGTCCGCATGTGCGCGGCGTAGCCCCGGAACATGTCCTCGCGCCAGGCGGTGTCCGGCGAGTCCGGGGCAGGCCTCCTGAAGCCGCCAAGCCGCTTGTCCCAGCGGTAGGAGATACCGGCCTCGGGCAGCCAGCGCTCCAGTTCGGCCCGCGCTACATGCGGGTGACGGCGGCTGCCGGGCGCGGTCCTGACGTCGACGAGCGCGGCCACCCCGGCGCCCCGGAGCAGGCCGGTCATCCGCTCGGCCGTGGCGGTCCCGTGCCCGAACGTCAGCAGCATGTCATCGCGATCCTACGCTGGCTTGCCGGACCCTCCTAGCTCCTCGTTCACCGCGCTGCCGGACGAGCAGCGGGCGGGCCGCCGGCCTGCCCTTGGCCCGGCCGCGGGTTGGCGTGCCGGCTCGCGGACGGGCAGGCTGGCTGCCGTGACGTCATATACCCAATTCTTCAGCGGTACCGCGACCGTTGCGGGCGCGCTCGTCGGACTGCTCTTCGTGGCCTTGTCGGTGGCGCCGGAGCGGCTCCGCGGCAGCCACGCGTCGATCGAGCATCAGGCCATCGCGTCGACGGCTTTCACCGCGCTGGTGGACGCCCTGTTCGTATCACTGATCGGCCTTGAACCCGGCGGCGGCCTGGACTACGGCGCGGTGATCCTCGGAGCGCTCGGGCTGACCAGCAGCTGCGGGCTCGCGGTCCGGCTCTGGCGGTCGCGCGCAGGTGAGAATCTGAGCCGCCGGTGGCCCTATCTGCTCGGCTTCATCATCCTCGTGTACGCCACGCAGATAGTCACCGGGTTCATTCTCCGGACGCCGAGCAGCCAGGCCAGCGCGACCGTGACGTTCGTCTACGTCTTGTTCACGGTCGGTATCGCACGGTCCTGGGAACTGCTCGGCCTGCATGGCGGCGGGCCGCTTGACCTGCTGGCCCAGCACCTGGCCAGCCGCGAGCCGCTATCGCGCGGATCGGCTGTCCCGCCCCCGCCGCCGGAACCCGGCCCCGGCGCGGAGTGATCGCGGCCGGTCCCCTGGGTCGGCTACGATACCTGACGTGCACCAGCGTCTTCCTATCACCCCGCCGCCCCGCTCCTAGCGGGGCGGTAGCCCGCGCGCGCCCAACGCTGTGAGCTGGCGCGCGCTTCCCGTGCCCGGCGAGTACCGTCGTGTGCTTGCCGTACGGGCTAGTTCGGTGCGCCCCGCTTCCGCGACCATTCCCTTCTCGTCGCAGGAGCGATTTCCCTATGCGTGCGTTCACTACGAAGCCTGCGGCTGCCCGCCGCAGGTCCAGTACGGGCCTGCTCTACCTCGTGATATCCGGGCTGCTATGGGGCACTGGCGGCCTGACTGGCAGCCTGCTCGGCCGGACCGCCGGCCTGTCCGCGATGGCCGTCGCCGCCTGCCGGCTTACCGTCGGCGGCGTGCTGATCGTCGTCTTCCTCACCGTGACCGGCAGGCGCTGGCCGGCAGGCCGGGCGGCCTGGACCCGGATCACCGCGATCGGCCTGCTGGCCGCGCTTTTTCAGAGCTGCTACTTCACGGCCGTGGCGCTGACGTCCGTGCCACTGGCCACCCTGGTCACCATCGGCGCCGCCCCGATCATCGTGCTCGGCGCAGACCGGGTGACCGGACGGCGGACCGGTCGGTTCGCGGCCGCCACCACGGGCCTGGCCGTGACTGGTCTTGGCCTGCTCGTGGGCCTGCCGTCAGGTTTCCGAGAAACGGCGGTGCTGGCCAGCGCGGGCATGGCCGTGCTCGCCGCGGCGGGCTTCGCCGCGGTCACCCTGGTCGGCTCCCGGCCGGTGCCCGGACTCGACGACCTCACCGTGACCGGGTTCGGCTTCACCATCGGCGGCCTGGCCCTGATGCCGCTGGCCCAGATCGCGGGCGGCATTGGCTTCAGGCCCAGCCTCGCGGCCATCGGCCTGCTAGTCGCACTGGGCACCGGCCCGACCGCCGTGGCCTACACCCTGTACTTCCGCGGGCTGCGGTCCGCCGCCGCTAGCACGGCCGCCCTGCTGGCCCTGCTCGAGCCGCTGACCGGTACCGTCCTCGCGGCTGTCCTGCTCGGGGAGCGGCTGAGCGCGACTGGTATCGCGGGCGCGGCCATCATCGCCACGGCCGTGATCCTCACGGTGCAGGCGAACCGCGGCCATCCGGAGGGGCCGAGTCCGGTCACCTGGCCGGAGCGGGAAGAGTGCGCGGGCCGAGCATCGCCTGTGTGGCTTGGACGGCGACTTCGGTGATGTCGCTGATGTCACCGCCGTCCTCGACGGTTGTGGCGATTAGTTCGCGCAGGCCGCCGAGCAGCATGATCATGAGCTGGCGCGGTGGCGGGGCGACGCCGGCGGCACGCAGTTCCGGGGTGTCGGTGAGGTCCTGGATGAGCACGACGAAGGCCTCAAGCCACTCGCGCTGCAGGTGGCGGGCGTCGGAGCCGAGCGAGGGGAGGTCCCGGATCCAGCTCAGCGTGATGGCCAGGTCGGATTGCGCCACCGCGATCCAGGCCTCGATCGCCTGCCGCACCTGGGCGTCCCATGACGCGCGCGGGTCGACCGCAGCCGCGATCTGGCGCACCATCGCCGCGTTGGCCTCCTGTAGCAGGGCTATGAAACAGGCCTGCTTACTCGCGAAGTGCTCGTAAAACGTGCGGCGCGAGGTACGGGCACAGCGCACCACATCGGCGACCGTGGAGTCGCGGAAACCGCACTCGCGGATGGCCGCGGCCATGCCCTCCAGCAGCCGCTGGCGAAACTCGGCGGGCGCGGCCACGTTCTCGGGGCTCCCGACCTCGTCGCGTGCGGTAGTCGCAGTCGTCAGGCTAATCCCTCCCCTCCCTCCCCGGGATCCAGGCTTGCACGTCATGGTACCCCGGCGTACCGTAATCTGGTACGCCTGCGTACCGTTGACCGGAGGGGGCGCGAAATGAACACGATGGCACTACCGGATGGCCCATCTCTTCCCCGCTTCGTGCAAGGCGGCATGGCGTTCGCCGCT
The DNA here is from genome assembly GCA_052144275.1 of Streptosporangiaceae bacterium. GTDB lineage: Bacteria > Actinomycetota > Actinomycetes > Streptosporangiales > Streptosporangiaceae > Palsa-504. The sequence goes on along the minus strand of JBKQQQ010000215.1, from coordinate 9,901 downwards.
CCGCTGTGGACGATGCGCCGGCTGCGCTGATCAACGACAGCGGGTAAGGAGTGCAGATGGCCAGGAATCGTAGGCTCATCACGGGCAGGCCGGTAATGATCACCGGTGCCGCCTCGGGCATCGGCCGGAGCCTCGCCCAGCGACTGTCGCGATCGGGCTCTGCGGTGGCCATCGCTGACATCGATGAGGCCGGCCTGAAAGACACCGCGAAGTCACTGCCGGGGCCCGTGCTGATGCGGGTGCTCGACGTGCGGGACGCCGCGGACCAGCACCGGTTCGCGGCGGAGGTACGCGAGTGGCTGACGGCCCCGCTGGCCGCGGTGTTCAACAACGCGGGCGTCGCGGTCGCCTCGTCGGTCCTCGACGCCGACCCCGATGATGATGAGTGGCTGCGGCAGATCAACTTTGACGGGGTGGTCAACGGCACGCGCGCCTTCCTGCCCATCCTCGTCGAGCAGGACGACGGTGTCATCGTCAACACCTCGAGCGTCTTCGGCCTGCTGGGCATGCCGTACCAGAGCGCCTACTGTGCGTCGAAGTTCGCGGTACGCGGCTTCACCGACGCGCTCCGCCAGGAGCTGCGTGGCACAGGCGTTTCCGCGGTGACCGTCCACCCGGGCGGCATCACGACCAACATCGCCCGCAACGCACGCGTCCGCAAGGATCCGGAGGGCCGCGGGCGCAGCCACGAACAGATGGCAGCCGATTTCGAGGCGGTCACCATGACCACGCCGGATAAGGCGGCCGAGACTATCTGCCGCGGGGTCGAGCGGGGCAAGGCCCGCATCCTGGTAGGTCCCGACGCCTACGTCTTCGACGCCCTAGCCCGGGTAGCGCCGACGCATTACTACGACGTCATCGCGCGATTCGAGAAGCGGCTCCGGTCACGGCAGGCGGCGCGCGGATGAGCGAGCACGTCGACGTCCTGATCGTCGGGGCGGGGCTGTCCGGGGTCGGCGCCGCACATCACATCCAGGCCGCGTTCCCGGACAAGACCTACGCCATCCTCGAGGCCCGCGACGTCATCGGCGGCACCTGGGACCTTTTCCGCTACCCGGGCGTGCGGTCGGACTCGGACATGCACACGCTCGGCTACCGGTTCCGGCCGTGGACGCAGGCCGAGGCGATCGCGGATGGCCCGTCGATACTCGGCTACGTCCGCGACACCGCGGCCGAGGCAGCGATCGACAAGCACATCCGCTTCAACCACCGCGTCACCCGGGCCACATGGTCAAGCGCGACCGCCCGGTGGACCGTCCAAGCCGTCCACGGCACCGAGACAAGAACGATGACCTGCGGTTTCCTGCTGATGTGCAGCGGATACTACCGTTACGACGAAGGCTATCTGCCGCAGTTTCCTGGCATTAGCGGGTTCGGCGGCGTCGTCGTGCACCCCCAGCGCTGGCCGGCGGACCTGGACTACGCCGGCCAGCGCATCGTGGTGATCGGCAGCGGCGCGACCGCGGTGACGCTCGTCCCGGCCATGGCGCAGACCGCGGGCCACGTGACGATGCTGCAACGCTCGCCCAGCTACGTCCTGACGCTGCCCACCGAGGACCGCATCGCCAGTCGGCTGCGGGCGCTGCTTGGCACGCGTCGCGGGTACGCCGTCACGCGATGGAAGAACGTGCTGATCACCACGTTGATCTACCAGCTCAGCCGCCGTCGGCCCGACATGATCCGCGGCTGGATCCGGAAGCTGACGATCAAGCAGCTGCCAGCCGGATACGACGTCGACAGGCACTTCAATCCGGCGTACAACCCGTGGGACCAGCGCCTGTGCCTCGTGCCGGACGGCGACCTGTTCAAGGCCATCCGTGACGGGCGCGCCTCCGTGGTCACCGACCGCATAGTCACCTTCACTGAGCGAGGTGTGTTGCTGGAGTCTGGTGCCGAACTGGCGGCCGACATCGTGGTGACCGCGACCGGCCTGCAACTGCTCGCTTTCGGCGGCACCGAGCTGATCGTGGATGACCGGCCGGTCCGGCTGGCCGAGACGATGGCCTACAAGGGCATGATGCTGAGCGGCGTCCCGAACTTCGCGTTCACCATCGGTTACACCAACGCGTCATGGACTTTGAAGGCGGACCTGGTGAGCGAGTTCGTCTGCCGGCTGCTCGGGTACATGGAATCGCGCGACTATGACACGTGCGTCCCCGTCAACGACGACCCGAGCATCTCCGAGCAGCCCTTGCTCGATTTCTCGGCCGGCTACGTGCTCCGGTCCATAGATCAGTTCCCGCGGGCCGGCTCGCGGGCGCCGTGGCGGCTGGGCATGAGCTACGCCCACGATGTGGTCACGCTGCGGTACGGCAAGATCAACGACGGTTCAATGCGCTTCTCGCGCCTCACCAGGGCGCAAGCACCACCGGAGGTGGTTGGCTTCACCAGCGGCCGTTCCGTATGAGCCCTCCGAGGCTACGACGGCGATTTCAGTCCCATCCGGCGCAGCCGAGGGTCTAACCAGATCAGCTCGCCTGGCGGTACCGGTCGAGGATCGCGGCGCGCAGCGCCGGTGCCGACGCGTCCGCGACGGACAGGATGGCGGGCACGAGCCCGTTCTTGATGGCGGTGAGGGCGAGCGCGATGTGCTCGACGCCGATCTGTGAGTCGTTCAGGGCGAGCGCCTCACGGACGGCGAGTTCGAGGATCTTCTTGGCCGCAGGCGTAAACGGGATGTGCCCGCTGGGCGGGGGACCGGGAGCATGGTAGCGGCCGGTAGCCTCTCCGGGCTTGGGACCGGGCGCGTGCGCCGCCATGATCCGCCGGGCCCGGCGCCTGCGGCGCCAGTTGTGCCCGAGCCGGGGCGGCCTGGGGCCTGGGTGCCTGCGCCGGTCCCGGTACGCCACCTGGGCGGCGTTGGTGAGCGCCTGCGGGCCGAAGGACGCCTCGATCCTGGCCCGCACCGCGTCCAGATCGATCCCGATGGTGGCCAGCGCGTCCCGGTCCAGGCCGCCGAACAGGCCGGCCCCCGCGCCCAGCCCGACCCGGCGCACGATCTCCTCCTCGACCAGTTCAGGCGTGACGCCCTGTGCGCGCATGACCGCGCTGGCCGGCGGGCTGGCGGAAACGGCCGCGAGCAGGATGTGCTCGCCGCCCACGTAGCGGTGCCCGAGCCGGCGGGCGTGCTCGGTGGCGTGCACGACGAGGGTACGAGCGTCCTGGCTAAACCGCTCGAACATCATCGCCTCCCGATCCGTCGGCCGTATTTGCGGTGCACGGTCTGCTTGGTGACGCCGAGGCGCTCCGCGATGTCCTGCCACGACCAGCCAAGCTCGCGCGCGGTCTGCACCTGCAGGACCTCCAGTCGCTCGGCAAGGGCCCGCAGGGCCGCCACCGCGCGGAGCCCGACGTCGGGGTCGTTGCTGGTGGCGCCTTCGGCGATTTCTAGTACGGGTTCCATGTTCGTCAGCATATGCTGACGAAAGGGCCGTCGTCAACACATGCTGACGAACGTGACGCGCACCGCCTAGACCGCACCCCGATCGCAGCAGCCGCAGCGGTACAGGCGGAGCCTGGCGGGGCGAGAGCGGGACCCCGCTGCCGAGCAAGATCGGCAGGACGACGATCTCGAGCCGGTCAAGCGCGCCTGGCGGCCCCGACCTGCGGATTGAAGAGTCAGGAATGCTTGAGAGAGTGTTCAGCCGGTCTACAGGCCGGCTTCTTAGGTTGCGGTTAGGTTCCGGGCAGGACACGACGGGGCGGGCGACGGCAGAAGCAGGAAAGGGCTGGATCGTGTTTAACAAGGTGACCATCACGTACCGGGGAGCGAAGTACGAGATCGGGCGAGGACGGGACTTCTACGGCGTCTGGACGACGGGAGCGCCGCGGTCGCAGCCGCTCGAGTCATGGCCTGAGACCCCCGAGGGCTGGTCCGCCGCCTGGACCCGGTTCGCGAGCATCGAGGCGCCAGGCGCGATCGTCCCGGTGGGCCGGCGTACCCCTCCGGTTGGCCCCAGTGCCGCGCAGGTCAACGAGAACCCCGGTCCATTCGGCCAGAACACCGCCCCGCTTGGCGAGACGGCCGAGCCGACCGGCGAGACCGTCGTGGCCGCGGGCGGCAGCACCGCTCCGTTCGGCCAGTTCGCCGGTCCGTTCGGCCAGAACACTGCCCCGCACGGTTTCGGCCGGCGCGTGGCTCCGGCGGTGAGCGGGAGGACGGGCGCCGTCGCCGCGGCGGCACTGCTCGCCGCGGGCGTCATCCTGGGGGTGGCCGGGCTTTTCCCGGCGTACTTCGGCGGGTCCAGCCTCGCCCAGCAGGCCGACCAGCTCATCCCGCATGTCATCTACCTCGCCGTCTGGACGGCGAGTGCGGTGCTCATCCTTCTCGGCGGCGCCCGCCTGAGGCTGGGAGCGTTGCTCGGCGTGGGGCTGAGCGTGGTCACGTTCGGCCTGTTCTTGGCGGACGTGGGCACGGCCATCGCCGGGGGAGGGAACGGCGTCGGCGCGGGCCTCGTGCTTGCCCTCGTCGGCTGGCTGGCCTGTGCGGCGGGATCGGTGGCAGCCTTCCTAAACCGGCCGGCGGGTTCGGCCGTCTCGGTCGGCGGGTCGGCGGCGGGCGGGCACGCAGGCCACCAGGTCTCGCTGGCGCGGCCGCGCGGGGCTGAGCTCGGGCCCGTCGTGATGCTGGTGCTGGCCGGGCTCGGGGTAGCCGTCGCGTTCGCCCCGGCGTGGGACAGCTTCACGCTGCGGACGGCGGCCGGGCAATCGCAGTCGCTGACGGCGGGCAATGCCTTCTCCAACCCGGGGCTCGTGATCGCCGGTGACATAGCCGTGATGCTCGCGCTCGCCGCTGTGGTCATCGCGGCCGCGTTCTGGCGCCCGGTCCGCCACGGGGCGATGCTGCTCGCGGGGGCTGTCGTCCCGATGGCGGCCCAGGCCATCTCGGCCGTCGTGCAGGTCGGCGGGGGCGCCTCGCCGACGCAGTTCGGGATCTCGCCCGCTCAGGCCTCGGGGATCGGGCTCACGATCAGTTCTGGTCTCACGCCGGCGTTCTGGATCTACTGCGGGTTCCTCGTCGCGCTGGCCGTCTCGTGCGCATGGATGCTCTTCACGCCGCATCCGGTGCCCGGCGCTGGCCCGGCAGACGCACATGACGCCTACGCGTGGCCTGCCGCGCCGCACGACGACCTCGCCGACGAGGGGCCGGATAGTGAGGAGACAGACGACGCCGCCGTGACGCCCGACTTCGAGACGGCGTCCAGTCGCACCGCGGCGGCCGTCGGCGACAGCGACAGTTCCGCCGCCTGACACTGGCCCGGAGTGGATCCGCCGAAACTAGGCCGGCGGATCCACCGGGCTTGCGCCCTCGGCGAGAAACGCGGTCACGGCCGAGATGAACCTGGCGGGCTGCGCCGCGTGCACCAGGTGCCCGGCGGGAATCGTGATCAGCTGGCCGCCAGGGATGAGCGCGGCCATGTCCGCGAGCCGGTCCTGGCTGACGTGGCTGTCCGGGCCGCCCGCGATGACCAGGGTTGGGGCGGTGATCTCGGCTAGCCCGTCGCGTGAGGAGGCTGGGGGATCGCTGGCCTCGCCGCTCAGCGTGGTCACGGCCCAGTCGAAGGGGAGCGGCCCGGGCGGCCGGACCGGGGACCGCGGTACGCGCGGCCACGGAGGCGCCGGCTCCTCGAGTATCAGCCGCCTGACCCGCTCCGGCTGCCGCATGGCCGCCAGGTACGCGGCCGCCCCGCCCATCGAGTGCCCGATCACGGTGACCTGGGGCAGCTTGAGCGCGTCGAGGAACGCGAGCACGTCATCGCGCAGCAACGCGAGCGTGTAGGTACCTGGCCAGTCGCTGCGGCCGTGACCGCGCAGGTCGAGCGCGTAGACGTGCCAGGAGGCCGCCAGAGCCGCCGCTACCTGGTCCCAGTCGGCGCTGTTCTCGCCCAGCGCGTGCAGGAGCAGGAGCGGCTGCGTCGCGGGCGAGCCCGATTCGCGGTAGGCCAACTGGATCCCGTTCGCCCGGACCAGCCGCAACTCCGTCATGTCGCCAGGTTAAGGCGGCCGGGCCGCAGGGCCGACCGCAAGCTGCTCGGCCAGGAGCCGCACGCCGAGGGTGAGCTGATCACCGACGAGACCCTTCGCGAGGAACTCGCCCGGGCGCTGGCCGGCCACAACGCCACCGAGGGCTCCCCCGCCCGGATCGAGCGGCTGCTGGTCATGGCCCGCCCCGCCGACCTTGACGCCGGCGAGATCAACGACAAGGGCCAGCAACTGTTGGTGGGTAGTTTCATTGAACCTTATCGAACATGTGTGCTAGTCTGTATATATGAGGTTGTCAGAGTGGGCTGATCGTGAGGGTGTCCATTACAGACGGCGTGGCGGGGTTCGGTGACGGGCAGCTTCCGGTTTCCGGCGGTGCGGACACCGTCGGGGACAATCCTTGCCGGGGTCCCGCGACAGGGGGCCGGTCAGGGTCGCGCGGTGGTCTATTCGCGGGTGCCGTCCGATGACCAGCGGGCCGACCTGGACCGCCAGGTCGCCAGGCGCACCGAGTGGGCGGCCGGCAACGGCGTGCCGGTGGACGAGGTGGTGGTGGAGGTCGGCTCGGGGATGAACAGGAAGCGCCGCAAGCTGGCGAGGCTGCTGGCCAGCGTGCTGGGATGCGCGAGGCGTGATGTCGGGCCGGCGGCCGTGTCGCAGCCTGGCGGGAGCGTGTAGGGCGATGCTGGTTCATCAGGCGTTCCGGTTCGAGCTGGACCCGAATGACCGTTCCCGCTCTGCGCTGGCTCGTCAGGCGGGGGCGGCCCGGTATGCCTTCAACTGGGGCCTGGCTGTGGTCCAGGACCGCCTTGATGCACGTCGGGTGCTGACGGCCCTGGCGGTCCGCCAAGGGGCAAGCGCGGCCGAGGCTAAGGCGTGGGCGGCCGGTGTGGCTGGGCCTATCCCGTGGTCGCTGCCGGCGTTGCGGCGAGAGTGGAACCAGGCGAAGTACCAGGTGGCCCCGTGGTGGGCCGAGAACTCCAAGGAGGCTTATAACGCCGGCCTGGACAGCCTGGCCCGGGCGCTGAAAGGGTTCTTCGATTCCCGTTCGGGCGCCCGCCGGGGTGGTCGGGTCGGCTGGCCTAACCGCAAAAGGCGCCACCGTGCCCGCCGGTCGTTCCGGGTGACCACCGGCAGCTTCGGTGTCATCGACGGCCGTCACATCCGCCTGCCCAAGATCGGCGTGATCCGCACCAAGGAGCCGACAGCCACGCTGGTAGCCCGGCTGGAGGCGGGCACAGCCCGGGTGTTGTCGGTCACGGTGTCCGAGCAGGCCGGCCGGTGGTACGCGAGCTTCACCTGCCAGGTCGAACGCCAGCAGACGGCTGTGCCCTCCGGTCCGCCGGCCGGTGTGGACGTTGGCGTGAAGCACCTGGCGGTCCTGTCCACCGGCGAGCAGGTCCCGAATCCGAAGCACCTGTTGAAATGGCAGCGCCGCCAGTCCTGCTTGCAGGCCGAGCTGTCCCGCCGCCGAGGACCGGGCCAGGGGAAGCCCCCATCGAAGCGCTGGCGCAGGACCAGGCAGCGGCTGGCCCGCACCCACCGCAAGGTCGCTGCCGCCCGCTCTGACGGCATCCGCAAGCTCACCACCCGGCTGGCCCGCACCCATTCGGTGGTCGTGGTCGAGGACCTGAACGTGACCGGCATGACCGCCACCGCTAAAGGCTCCGGCCGCCGGCGGGCCAAGGCCGGCCTGAACCGGGCCATCCTCGACACCGCTCCCGGCGAACTGCGCCGCCAGCTCGCATACAAGACCACCTGGTACGGCTCCGCGCTGGTCGTCGCCGACCGGTGGTACCCGTCGTCTAAGACCTGCTCCCGGTGCAAGACAGTGAAACCCAAACTGTCCCTCTCCGAGCGCACCTACCGCTGCGACATCTGCGGCCTGGTCATCGACCGTGACAATAACGCCGCGCTCAACCTGGCCTCACTCGTCCAGGCCACCACCCAGGTACCGCCAGTGGAGGCGGGAACCGGCCGGGACATCATCCCGGCGTACGCGCAGGAAGAGGAGAGGTACATGGCCACGGCCAGGTGCTCCTCGGCGAACTGCGAAGACAGCACCGGACACGCTCCGGGTCAGACTGCCACCGCCGCCGAGCAATCGACGGCTGCGTGAGACAGACGATGATGGATCACGCAACGGTTACGTCAACCAGCGGCACACACGCGCGGCGCTGGTCGAGTTGCTCTACACCGAGCCGGTCCCGGCCGGCGTGGTCGTGGCGGGAAGGACAGCCTGATGCGGCAGCAGAACGTGAAGAGCCCGGACGCCGACGTCGCCGTCCTGCCCCGGCCGCTGAACCCGGCGGCGGCCGCGCTCAGCAAGATGCTGTCGCGGGCGTGGTCGCTGCCGCCGCAGCGGAACCGGGTCGCCGTCGAGCGCGGCCTGCACGTGCCGATGTCCGATGGCACGGTGCTGCTGGCCGACCACTACCTGCCGGTCAGCGTGGCGTCGGCGGCCACCGTGCTGGTCCGCTGCCCGTACGGTCGCGGCGGCCCGTTCGGCCTGCTGAGCGCGCAGATCCTGGCCGAACGCGGCTACCACGTGCTGCTGCAGAGCTGCCGCGGCACCTTCGGGTCCGGCGGGGAGTTCGAGCCGATGCGCCACGAGATCGCGGACGGGCAGGACACCGTTGCCTGGCTGCGCGAGCAGAGCTGGTTCGACGGACGGCTGGCTACCTACGGCGCCAGCTACCTCGGGTTCGTGCAGTGGGCGCTGGCCATGGACCCGCCGCCGGAGCTGGCCGCGGTCATCGTGCACGTGGGCCCGCACGACTTCAGCCGGACCGCGTACCGCAACGGCGTCTTCGACCTGTACAACTACGTCGGCTGGAGCGACCTGGTCGCCCACCAGGAGAACACCAGGGCGCTGCAGGGCCTCCTCCGCATGGGCACGGCCGAACGGCGGCTGCGCCCGGTGCTCGACCGGCTGCCGGTCACGGCGGGCGTGCCTGACCTGCTCGGCCGCGAGCCGCTCTGGTCGGAGAGGTGGCTGGAGCACCCGCAGCTCACCGACCCGTTCTGGGCTCCGCTGCAGTGCGGCGCCGCACTGCAGCGGATCACCGTTCCGGTCCTGGTGGTGGGCGGCTGGCATGACCTGTTCATCCAGCAGAACCTCGAGCAGTACCGGACGCTCGCCGCCCGGGGCGTACCCACCCGACTGCTGGTCGGGCCGTGGTCCCATCTGGACATCACGGCCAAGGGCGTCGCCGCGATCGTGGAGAGCATGGCCTGGCTCGACCGCTACGCCAGCCCCGGGAAGGCACGCGGCGCCGGTCCGGCGCCGGCCGCTGACCCGGATCATTCGGTGCGCATCTGGGTCGGCGGCGAGGGTGCGGGGGAGTGGCGCGAGATGCCGGACTGGCCGCCGCCCGCTACCACGCAGCGCTGGCACCTGGATGCGTACGGCTCGCTCAGTACCCGGGAGCCGACCCCGGATGTCCCGGCCGTCAGCTTCCGCTACGACCCGGCCGATCCCACGCCGTCGCCGGGCGGCGCGATCCTGGCCGTGACCGGCGGCAGCCGTGACAACCGGGCCGTCGAGCGGCGACTCGACGTGCTGGTGTTCAGCAGCGATCCGCTGGACGAGCCGGTCGAGGTCGTGGGCGAGGTCGCCGCAGAGCTTTCCGTCGTGCGCGACAACCCGTACGCCGACCTGTTCGTGCGGCTGTGCGACGTGGACCCGCGCGGCCGGTCGTGGAACGTCTGCGACGGCATCGTGCGGCTCGCCGGGGAAGACCCGCTGAGCGGCACCGTTCGGGTGAGCCTGATCGGCACGGCGCACCGCTTCGGCCGCGGGCACCGGATCAGGCTCCAGGTGGCCGGCGGGGCTCATCCGCGCTTCGCCCGTAACCCCGGCAACGGGCAGGTCACCGCCGCCGTCGAGGATCTCGTGCCCACTCAGTACGAGATCGGC
>JBKQQQ010000214.1:0-12512 GCA_052144275.1 Streptosporangiaceae bacterium | reverse complement strand
GTCGCCAACCAGTTCCCGTTCAGCGGGGTCAGCCTGCTGATCATGGTTGGCGTCGGGCTGGACACGGTGAAGCAGATCGAGAGCCAGCTGCAGCAGCGCAACTATGAGGGTTTCTTGCGATAGTGCGCATCGTCCTCGTCGGGCCCCCCGGTGCGGGCAAGGGGACACAGGCCCAGTTCATAGCGTCGCACCTGGCGATCCCGAGGATCTCGACAGGTGACATTTTCCGCTACAACGTGACGAACAACACCGAGCTGGGCCGCAAGGCCAGGGAGTTCATGGAGCGCGGCGACCTGGTTCCCGACGAGGTGACCGTGGCGATGGTCCGGGACCGGCTGGCCGAGGACGACACGCAGGAGGGTTTCCTCCTGGATGGCTTCCCGCGGAACGTCCCGCAGGCCGAGACGCTGAAGAAGATGCTGTCGGAGTGGGACGCGCGGCTCGGCGTCGTGCTCGAGCTTGTCGTGGACGAGGACGAAGTGGTGCGGCGGCTGTCGGGACGCAGGACCTGCCGCCGCTGCGAACGGGTGTGGCACGTCCTGTACGACCCGCCCGCCCGCAACGGCATCTGCGACGACTGCGGTGCCGAGCTCTTCCAGCGGGACGATGACTCCGAGGAGACCATCAGGCACCGGCTCGAGGTCTACGCCGAGCAGACCTCCCCGCTCATCTCGTTCTACGCCGACGAGAACATCCTGATCGGCATCGACGCGACCGGCCCGGTGGAAGAGATCACCAGCCGGGCCATGGCCGCGCTCCGTCCGTTCGTGCGCTGAGAGCGGGCAGGCATGCGGCGCGGAGGGTAGGGGCAGTGAAGAGGGGTGGGGAGGTGGGTGGGGGGTGGGCATCGAGATCAAGACACCCGAGCAGATCACGGTGATGCGCGAGGCCGGGCTGGTGGTCGCGCGTACCTTGCGGGTCCTGGCCGAGGCGGTCCGGCCCGGCATCACCACCGCGGACCTTGACGCGCTCGCCGAGGCCGAGATCCGCGCGGCGGGCGCCACCCCCTCGTTCAAGGGCTACCACGGCTACCCCGCCACGATCTGCGCGTCGGTGAACGAGGAGATCGTGCACGGCATCCCGAGCCGGCAGCGGAGCCTGCGGGAAGGAGACGTCGTCTCCATCGACTGCGGTGCCATCGTCGGCGGGTGGCACGGGGACGCGGCCGTCACCGTGGGCGTGGGCGCCATTTCCGCGGAGCACGCCGACCTGCTCCGGGCGTGCGAGACCGCGCTGTGGCGCGGGATCGCCCAGGCGCGGGCGGGCGGGCGGCTCGGTGACATCTCGCACGCGGTGCAGGCCAGCGTGGACGCCTCGGGCCGGTACGGCGTGGTCGAGGAGTACACCGGTCACGGCATCGGCAGCGCGATGCACATGGACCCGCCGGTGCCCAACTACGGGCGGTCCGGCCGCGGGCCGCGGCTGCGGCCGGGCATGGCGCTGGCCATCGAGCCGATGGTGATGCTCGGCAGCCCGCAGACGGTGCTGCTCGACGACGGGTGGACGGTCGTCACCGCCGACGGAAGCTGGGCCGCGCACTTCGAGCACACGGTCGCGATCACCCCTGACGGGCCGTGGGTACTCACGGCCGAGGATGGCGCTGGCCCGGGGGCGGGCATAACGGAAGGCAGCCTCAGCGATACTAGAAAAGAGGACCCTGCGAGCATTCCGCCGACCTAAGAAGGTGCCCGGTGCCTGGTGACCCGCGAATCCGCGCCTCGGACGCGGATCGCGACCGCGTGACGGCGCTGCTGCGCGAGCACCACGCCGCGGGTCGGCTGACCGCCGAGGAATTCCACGAGCGCATGGAGCAGGCCCTGGACGCCAAGACGCTCGGCGAGCTCGACGAACTGCTGGCGGACCTGCCCGCCATCGACCTGTACCAGCTGCCGGACGCCTCGCTGCGGCGGGCCCCGCCGCACCTCGGGCAGTCGCTGCTTCCGGCCGACCGGCGCGGTTCTGGCGAGCCGGCCAGGTTCGCGCCAGGGACCGTGGCCATGGGGGCCTGGGCCGTGGTCACGTCGGCTCTCATCGCCATCTGGGCCGTCGCCGCCGTGATCGGTGGCGGGACCTGGTTCCCGTGGTGGGCGCTGATCGCGATCCCGTGGATCTGGGCGGTAGTGCGCCGCTCGCAGCATCGCCGGGAATAGTGGCGGGCTCGCGCGTGTCTTACAGCTGGGCGGTTCGCGTCGGGGCGCGGGGTCGAGTACACTCATCCCTGGCCCATATGCTGGGTCCTACCTGGCCGGCGCTCGGGGGCTCGCGTAAACGAGCACGATGTCGGCCCTTCCCGGTTTTCTCGTCCCGCCGACGTGAGCCAGGCGGGGCAGGCTTGCCGCCCAGGCCAGTACAACCAGCACAGCACGGCCAGCCCAGCACGGCCAGCCCAGCTGGGTTAGCACAGCTGGGCCAGCCCAGCTGGGCCAGCACAGTACAGCCAGACCAAACCGCGCCTAGGCGCGGGCCATCACCACATAGCGAAGCGCGGAGGACATGCCCAAGAAAGACGGCGCCATTGAGATTGAAGGCACGGTTGTCGAGTCGCTCCCGAATGCCTTCTTCAGGGTGGAGCTGGACAACGGGCACAAGGTTCTCGCCCACATCAGCGGGAAAATGCGGATGCACTACATCCGCATCCTGCCTGACGACCGGGTGGTCGTAGAGCTCAGTCCCTACGACCTGAGTCGCGGGCGGATCGTGTACCGGTACAAGTAACAGGCAAGCAACCAGATTTAGTGGAGAAAGCACCGTGAAGGTCAAGCCGAGCGTCAAGAAGATCTGCAGCAAGTGCCGGATCATACGTCGGCACGGCCGCGTCATGGTTATCTGCACCGACCCGAGGCACAAGCAGCGGCAAGGCTGACATACCAGTAAGACGCGTACCGCAGGCAGCCAGCTAAGGGCTGCGACCCCCGGACGGAGGCCGGGGCCATGTCCGGGCAGGGCATGGATGCGGCGCGAAGGACCTCCGCGAGACGAAGGAGAACTGCCCGCGCATGGCCAGGCTTTCTGGAGTGGACCTCCCCCGCGATAAGCGGCTCGAGGTCGCGCTCACCTATATCTACGGCATCGGCCGCACCAGGGCGCTGCAGACGCTGGAGGCAACCGGCGTCAGCGGGGACACCCGGGTCCACAACCTCACCGACGACGAGCTGATGAAGCTCCGCGACTGGATCGACTCGACTTACCAGGTCGAAGGTGACCTGCGCCGCGAGGTCCAGGCCGACATCAGGCGCAAGGTCGAGATCGGCTGCTACCAGGGAATCCGCCACCGCCGCGGGCTCCCGGTGCACGGGCAGCGGACGCAGACCAACGCGCGCACCCGCAAGGGCAAGAAGAAGACCGTCGCCGGCAAGAAGAAGGCCGGGAAGAAGTAGTCCGCAGCCGTTCGGACCGATCACCTCATAGGAAGCGCAAAAGAGAGATATGCCGCCAGCAAAGAGCCGCAGCCAGGCCGCCAAGAAGGTGCGCCGCAAGGAGCGGAAGAACGTCGCCCATGGGCACGCCCATATCAGGAGCACGTTCAACAACACGATCGTCTCGATTACCGACCCGATGGGCAACGTCATCTCGTGGGCGTCCGCGGGTCAGGTGGGGTTCAAGGGGTCGCGCAAGTCCACGCCGTACGCCGCCCAGATGGCGGCTGAGGCCGCTGCGCGCCGCGCGATGGAACATGGCATGCGCAAGGTCGACGTCTTCGTCAAGGGACCGGGCTCGGGCCGGGAGACCGCCATCAGGTCGCTGCAGGCGACCGGGCTGGAGGTCGGCTCGATTCAGGACATGACCCCTGTTCCGCACAATGGCTGCCGGCCGCCGAAGCGGCGCCGGGTCTGACCGGGTCGACAGGAGAAAGCGACAGATGGCTCGATACACAGGCCCGGACTGCAAGCTGTGCCGCCGGGAGAAGACCAAGCTCTTCCTTAAGGGCGCGAAGTGCGACTCGCCGAAGTGCCCGATCGAGATCCGGCCTTACCCGCCGGGCGAGCACGGCAGGAACCGCCCGAAGGAAGGCGACTACCTGCAGCAGATCCGGGAGAAGCAGAAGGCGCGCCGGATCTACGGCATCCTGGAGCGGCAGTTCCACGGCTACTACGAGGAAGCGGCCCGCAAGCACGGCCGGACCGGCGAAACCATGCTCCAGCTGCTCGAGCGGCGGATGGACAACGTGGTCTTCCGCGCAGGTTTCGCCAAGAGCCGCGACATGGCCCGCCAGCTGGTGCGCCACGGCCACTTCACGGTGAACGGGAAGAAGGTCGACATCCCGTCCTACCGGGTCAGCGAGAACGACATCGTCCAGGTGGACCCCAAGTCGCTTGAGATGACGCCGTTCGTCATCGCGCGGGCCGAGGCCGGCGAGCGTACCGTTCCTGCCTGGCTCGAGGTGGTCCCGGAGCAGATGCGCATCCTGGTGCACTCGCTGCCCGTCCGGGCGCAGATCGACACCCAGGTCCAGGAACAGCTCATCGTCGAGTTCTACTCGAAGTAATCTCAGCCGGGCCTCGATGGCCCAGCGGAGATTCCCCCCACGGCCCGCTCTCCGGGGGCCTCGCCCCCGGCCAGGGGGTCTTGGGGGGATGGCATCCCCCCAGGATCGGGGGGGTCACCGGGGGGGTCGCCCCCCGGGGGAAAAACAGCTGTCATATAGCGGGCAGCTCAGAAAGGAAGTTCCATGCTCATCGCTCAGCGCCCCTCGCTCGCCGAGGAGCAGGTAGACGACTACAGGTCCAGGTTCGTGATCGAGCCGCTCGAGCCGGGTTTCGGCTACACGATCGGCAACTCGCTCCGGCGCACGCTGCTGTCCTCCATTCCGGGCGCAGCCGTCACGAGCATCAGGATCGAAGGCGTCCTGCACGAGTTCTCCACCGTGCCCGGCGTGAAGGAAGACGTCACCGACATCATCCTGAACCTGAAGGAACTGGTGGTGTCCTCCGAGCACGACGAGCCGGTTGTCATGTACCTGCGCAAGCAGGGTCCCGGCGAGGTGACCGCGGCCGACATCGCGCCGCCGGCCGGCGTGGAGGTGCACAACCCCGAGCTGCACGTCGCCACGCTGAACGCCAAGGGCAAGCTCGAGATGGAGCTCACCGTCGAGCGTGGCCGCGGCTACGTCTCGGCCACCCAGAACAAGCAGCCGGGCCAGGAGATCGGCCGGGTGCCGATCGACTCCATCTACTCGCCGGTGCTGCGGGTGACGTACAAGGTCGAAGCCACTCGTGTCGAGCAGCGCACCGACTTCGACCGGCTCATCCTCGACGTCGAGACCAAGCCGTGCATGCGGCCGCGGGACGCGGTGGCGAGCGCGGGCAAGACGCTGGTCGAGCTGTTCGGGCTGGCCCGGGAGCTCAACGTCGACGCCGAGGGCATCGACATCGGCCCGTCGCCGACCGACGCCGCGCTGGCGGCGGACCTGGCCCTGCCCATCGAGGACCTCAACCTCACCGTGCGGTCCTACAACTGCCTCAAGCGCGAGGGCATTCACACGGTGGGCGAGCTGGTCGGCCGTAGCGAGCAGGACCTGCTCGACATCAGGAACTTCGGCGCCAAGTCGATCGAGGAAGTCAAGCAGAAGCTCGTCGACATGGGTCTCGCGCTCAAGGACTCGCCGCCTGGGTTCGACCCGAGCAGCGCGGTAGGCGCCTACAGCGACGACGACGAGAGCTACGTGGAGACCGAGCAGTACTGACGTGGCCAACTTCCACGCCACGTACACCGAGGAGAGGTAGAGGTCCGAATGCCCACGCCCACCAAGGGCCACCGCCTGGGCGGCAGCCCGGCCCACGAGCGGCACATCCTGGCGAACCTGGCCACCGCGCTGTTCCAGCACGGCCGGATCACCACGACCGAGGCCAAGGCCCGCAGGCTGCGTCCGGTAGCCGAGCGGCTGATCACCTTCGCCAAGCGCGGCGACCTGCACGCCCGCCGCCACGTGCTGACCGTGGTCACGGACAAGGGCGTGGTGCACCAGCTGTTCACCGAGATCGCGCCGGAGTTTTCCGAACGGGACGGCGGCTACACCCGCATCACGAAGATCGGCCCGCGCAAGGGCGACAACGCGGCGATGGCGGTTATCGAGCTGGTCCGCGGCGAGCCGGTGGCGGCCAAGCCCCGCCGTCGCACGCGCCGGGCTGCTCCCGAGGCGGCCGCGGCCGTGGCTACGGCGGGCACCGCCGCCTCGGCCACCGCCGTGGCGGAGGCTGAAGCCGGCGCCGAGGCCGACGAGACGGCTGCGGCTACCGCTGCGGACGCCGAGGTCGAAGACGTCGAGGACGTCGACGACGAGGTGGCCGCCGAGGATGACGCCGACGACGAGGACGACAAGCCGGCCGAGGACGACTAACCCCTGACGGCTCGAGGTGGGCTCGGACGGAGAAGCCGGGACCGTTCGGCTCCGGATTGATCTTTCCTACGACGGGTCAGCGTTTTCCGGGTGGGCCGCCCAGCCCGGCAGGCGTACGGTCGAGGACGTCGTGGCCGCAGCACTCGGACGGGTGCTGCGGCTGCCCGTCCCGCCGAAGCTGACGGTGGCCGGGCGCACGGACGCCGGAGTGCACGCGCGCGGCCAGGTCGTCCACACTGACGTGCCCGCCGGAGCCTGGTCCGACAGGGCGGACCGGGCCACCTGGCGGCTGGCCGGGGTGCTGCCCGCCGACGTCCGGGTACACGCCGCGAGTCCCGCGCCCGCCGGGTTCGACGCTCGCTTCTCCGCCCTGTGGCGCCGCTACGCCTATCGCGTCTGCGACGACGAGGCCGCCGCGGACCCGCTGCGCAGGCACGAAACGCTGTGGTACTTCCGGCGGCTCGACCTGTCGGCCATGAACGAGGCCGCGCCGTGCTTCCTGGGCGAGCATGATTTCGCCGCCTTCTGCCGTCGGCGGGAGGGCGCGACCACCATCCGGGCGCTGCGCACCCTGAACTGGCATCGGGACGATCACGGCATCGCGATCGCCACCGTGGTCGCCGACGCGTTCTGCCACAACATGGTCCGCTCGCTGGTCGGTGCGCTCCTCGCCGTCGGCGAGGGGCGAAGGCCGCCCGGCTGGCCCGCCGCGGTGCTGGCGGCCGCGGTCCGCGATCCCGCCGTCCGCGTCGTCCCCCCGCACGGGCTATGCCTGGAGGAAGTCGGTTATCCCCCCGCGGATGAGCTGGCCACCCGGGCCGCCGCCGCCCGCAGGGTCCGTACCGTCAGCTAGGGTTTGCCGAGCATGCGGGTGCTGAGATTGATGTTGGCGCTGCCGACGACGAGGTTCGTGGCGAACTGCTCGAGGGCCTGCCGCTGGGCCGCACCCGACGGTGACTTCAGGCTGGTGAACTCGGCCCACATCAAGATCAGGTAGTGGCCCTTGATCTCCGCCTGCACGACGCCGGTCCCGCTGCCCAGCTTGCTGGTGGCGCCCTTCCTCCCGGAGAGCGGTGCGATAATCTCCTGCGGCCCGGTGACCTTCCCGGCCTTCTGGGCGGCGCTGGAGCTGATCAGGTTGACCACCCCGACGGTGCCCATCATCGTGCCGTCACCCGATATGTAGCTCGCGCGCAGCACCTGGGTGCAGTGACCCGCCTGCAGCGCCGCCTGCAAGTCCGCGCCGTACACCGCCAGCGAGCAGGTCTTGGTGACGCTGGCCGCCGTCCTGACGTAGGAGCTGCCGCCCAGGGCAAACTGCGGCGGGTACAGCCCGGTGATCGTCAGCGGCGCCGGGTCCTCGGCCCGGGTCCCGATGTGCTGCCACTGGCCCAGGGCCTTGTCGAAGCCGGGGGAGCCGGATCCGGGCGCGGTCGTCGGCAGCCGCAGCGTCGAGGGCACCGGCGCGTTGACCGTCGGCTCGTACAGGAACTTGTAGCCGACGAACGCGGCGGCGGCTACGACCACGACGGCCGCGGCGAGCCACGAACGGAACCGGCGCTTCGTCCGGCCGCCACGCCGCCGTCCCGGCCCGGCGCCCTCGCCATCGGCCGGAGCCAGCGGGCCCTCTAGGTCGGTGTCACTGTCCAGGTACGCGTCCTCGGCTGGCCCGCCCAGGAACGGCTCCGCCGGTTCGCGTCCTGGCGGGAAGCCCCGGACCGGCGTCCGCCCTGCGGAGCCTGCCGATCCGGCTCCCGGGAACGGAGCCGGCCCGCCAAACGCCGGCTGGGGGCCGCTGCCGCGATGCAGGACCGGATAGGGCCCGCTGCCCGAGCCGATCAGCCGCCCAGGGCCGGTTCCCGGACCGAGGACGCGCTGGGCGCCGCTGCCGGAAGGCAGGACCGGCTGCGCGCCGCTGCCGGAGCCACTGAGCCGCTGCGGGCTGGTCCCGGGACCCAGGACCCGCTGGGCGCCGCTCCCGCCAGGCCCGTATCCGCCGGTGCCGTATCCGGGTGCGCCGTATCCGGGTGGCCGGGTGGGCACCGGGCCGGTGCTGTGGGGGCCGGTGCTGTGGGGGCCGGTGCTGTGCGGGCCGGTGCTGTGCGGGCCGCTGTTCACCGGGCCGCCGTTCTCGGGGCCTGCGGGGTCGCCGGTGCCTTCCAGTGACGGCCAGGGCGGCTGGCGGCGCGTGTCCGCAGCCGAGCGGGTGCGTCCTGCGCCCTGCTGATCCATAACGTTGAGAGTAGCCTTCTGTTCAGTTCCGGTAGGGTGGACGCGGAACTTTCCCGCTCTCGCGTAATTGACTGGCGGCAAGCCGTGATGCCCTCCCTGAGGCGGGCTCGATGGCGACGCCGCTTTGGCATCGCTGCGTGAGACGGAGTATGCTGCACTGGCGTCATGCGCGACGGGCATGCACGCGGTGTGCCTTCCGTACGCGCGGTTCGCGCGGCGCGGTGCGCCCGCGGAGCGCCTCTGGGCGGCCGTAACCAGCAGGTACGGCCGGAGAAGATCACGATACATACGCGAAGGCTTAGGACTGTGCGCACATTCAGCCCGAAGGACAGTGACATTACGCGGCAGTGGCATGTCGTCGATGCTTCCGACGTGGTGCTCGGCCGCCTGGCCAGCCACGTGGCGGTGCTGCTCAGGGGGAAGCACAAGCCGATCTTCGCCCCGCACGTGGACACAGGCGATTTCGTGATCGTGATCAATGCGGCGAAGGTCGCGCTCAGCGGCAACAAGCTGGAGCAGAAGCACGCCTACCGGCACTCTGGTTACCCGGGCGGCCTGCGGGCGGTCTCGTACGCCAGTCTGATGGAGAGCAACCCCGAGCGCGCCGTGGAGAAGGCCGTGCGGGGCATGCTGCCGAAGAACTCGCTCGGCCGCAAGACGCTGAGCAAGCTCAAGGTGTACGCGGGTCCCGATCACCCGCACCAGGCTCAGCGGCCGCAGCCGTACGAGATCACGCAGATCGAGCAGTAGACCAAGCATAGGAAGTACGAGGTCCAGACCGTGGCTGAGCCCACTGGCGTAACCACCACCCCCAGCGTCGAGGACGACGCCGAATTCGCTGACTACGCCGACGGCGAGTTCGGCGCGGACGTCCCGTCGGAGTACACGACGGAAACCGCACAGGACGCTCCGGCGCGGGCCGTCGCACGGCGCCCGGTGGTCACCGGTAACGCGGCCGGCACCGGCCGCCGTAAGGAGGCCATCGCCAGGGTTCGCATCCTTCCGGGCACCGGCCAGTGGCTGATCAACGGCCGGACGCTCGACGTGTACTTCCCGAACAAGGTGCACCAGCAGCTGGTCAGCGAGCCGTTCGTGACCCTCGGCGCGGAGGGGCAGTTCGATGTGGTGGCCCGGATCTCCGGCGGCGGCGTCACCGGGCAGGCGGGCGCTCTGCGCCTCGGCGTGACCCGGGCGCTGACCCTGGTGGACCCGGAGAACCGCCCGGCGCTGAAGAAGGCAGGCTTCCTGACCAGGGATGCCCGGGTCAAGGAGCGCAAGAAGTACGGGCTGAAGAAGGCCCGGAAGGCGCCTCAGTACTCCAAGCGGTAGGTACCGCTCGCGCAGAGCCTGTCGGGGACGCGCCAGCGCACGAGAGCAGAGCAGCGAGCGGAGCGAAATGGCTGAAGCGGGGCAGCGTAGCCGTCTGTTCGGTACGGATGGTGTCCGGGGGGTCGCCGGTCAGGAACTGACCGCCCGTCTGGCCATGGACCTCAGCGCGGCCGCGGCCGCCGTCCTCGGTCGCACTGGCCTCGCTCGCACTGGCCTCGGCCGCAGCGCGAGCGCACGTGATGGGCGCCCGGTGGCCGTGGTCGGCCGGGATCCGCGCGTGTCGGGCGAGTTTCTCGAGGCGGCCGTCGTGGCGGGCCTGGCCAGCGCCGGGGTGGACGTGCTCCGGCTGGGGATCATCCCCACACCCGGCGTGGCCTACCTGACCGGAGAGCTGGGTGCCGCCTTCGGCGTGGTCATCTCCGCGAGCCACAACCCGGCCAGGGACAACGGGATCAAGTTCTTCGGCTCCGGCGGGGTCAAGCTGCCGGATGCCACCGAGGACGCTATCGAGGCCCAGCTTCCGAACGCGGTGCCGATGCCGGACGGCGGTGAGTTCGGCCGGGTCAGCGACGCCAGCACCGAGCACGAGCGCTACCTGGACCACCTGCTGGCCACGCTGCCGGACCACCCGCAGCCGCCGCTGGCGGGGCTGCGAGTCGTGGCCGACTGCGCGCACGGCGCGGCCTACCGTCTCGCCCCGCAGGCGCTGCGCCGGGCGGGCGCGGAAGTCATCACCATCGGTGACGAGCCCGACGGCCTGAACATCAACAACGGCTGCGGCTCCACCGCGCTCAGCGCGCTGGCCGCCGCGGTCGTCGAGCACGGAGCCGACGCGGGCATCGCCTATGACGGCGACGCCGACCGGTGTCTCGCGGTCGACGCGGACGGGCAGTCGCTCGACGGCGACCAGATCCTGACCGTGCTCGCGACCGGGCTGAAGGAAGCCGGCCGGCTGGCGGGCGACGCGGTGGTGGTCACGGTGATGTCGAATCAGGGTTTCCACGTGGCGATGCGCGACGCCGGCATCACGGTGATCGAGACGCCGGTGGGGGACAAGCACGTGTCCGCGGCCATGCGGGACGGTGGTTACGTGCTCGGCGGCGAGCAATCGGGGCACATCATCATGCTCGAGCACGCCACCACCGGCGACGGCGTGCTGACCAGCCTTCAGCTGCTCGCCGCGGTGAACCGGCGCGGCGTGCCGCTGGCGGCGGCGGCCAAGATGATGCCGAAGTACCCGCAGGTGCTGGTCAACGTGCCAGGCGACGCCTCGCAGCTCGGCCCGGAGGTTACCGCTGCGGTTCACCGGGCCGAGGCCGAGCTGGGCGGCAACGGGCGGATCCTGGTCCGGCCGAGCGGGACCGAGCCCACGATCCGGCTGATGATCCAGGCCAAGGACGCGAGCCTGGCAGAACGCGTCATCGGCCGGCTGGCCGACGAGGTTCGGCTGGCCCTCGCCGACCGGTAAGCCCACACAGTAGGAACTCCGATGCGAGACGCATACCAGGTCGCCGCCGTGCGGGCGGCGGAACGCGCGCTGATGGAGCTCGTCCCCGACGGGGCGCTGATGGCCCGGGCCGCCGCGGGACTCGCGTCGGTGTGTGCGTCCCTGCTGGCCCGGTATCCGGGGCATGTGTACGGCACCCGGGTGGTCGTGCTGGCCGGCAGCGGGGACAATGGCGGCGACGCGCTCTACGCGGGTGCCTTGCTGGCCCGCCGCGGCGTCGCCGTCACCGCGATCGCGGCTGGCGCTAAGGCGCACCCGGGTGGCACCGCCGCCCTGCGCGCGGTCGGCGGCCGGGTGGCCGGCGATCCCGGTGCTGGCGATCCCGGTGCTTATGCCGACCTGATGAACCGCGCTGACCTGATCATCGACGGACTGCTCGGCATCGGCGGGCGGGGCGGGCTGCGGGAGCCGTTCGCGGGTCTGGCGCGGCAGGCCGCTCACGCCAGGCAGGCCGGCGCGACCGTGGTGGCGGTCGACCTGCCGAGCGGCATCGACGCCGATACCGGGGCGGTGGACGGCCCGGCGGTCCGGGCCGACGTCACCGTGACCTTCGGCGCGATCAAGCCGGGGCTGCTGATCGACCCGGGCGCCGGGCACGCGGGAGCCGTCGAGCTCATCGACATCGGCCTTGGCCCGTACTTGAAGGACAGGCCGTGCGCCGCGGCGCCGCAGCGAGACGACATCTCCGAGCTGCTGCCCCGGCCCCGGGCCGAATCGGACAAGTACCGGCGGGGCGTGCTCGGCCTGCTGGCCGGCAGCGACCGCTTCACCGGGGCGGTGCTGCTCTCCGCCGGCGGGGCGGTGCGCGGCGGGGCGGGCATGGTCCGGGTGGTCACCGCGAACGTCGCCGCCGTGCTGGTCCGGCAGGCCTGGCCCGAGACCGTGGTGACCGTGCACCCCGACGAGGGCGACTGGGACCTGATCGGTTCGGTCGGCCGGGTCCAGGCGTGGGTGGCCGGCCCGGGCATGGGAACCGGCCCGGACGCCGTGGCGCGGCTGGCGGCGGTGCTCGGCACGGACCTGCCCGTGCTGGTGGACGCGGACGGGCTGACGATCCTGAGCCAGGTTCGGGGTCTGCTGCCGCGGCAGGCGCCCACGCTGATCACG
>JBKQQQ010000213.1:0-2726 GCA_052144275.1 Streptosporangiaceae bacterium | reverse complement strand
ACGCGGCCCGCCTCGCCCTGCGCGGTGACGGGCGCCACTTCGTTTCCCTCGACAAAGCCATCAACACGATGCGCGTCACCGGACGCGACATGCTGGACAAGTACAAGGAGACTTCGCGTGGCGGCCTAGCCGTCAACGTCATAGAGTGCTAGCCCATGGGAGGGTTCGACCTGTTCCGTGGCGATGCGTGTGATGCTTATCCGAACTGGCCCGCCCCCGCGACGATCATCAGCGACGGCGCGTATGGCGTGCGCGGATTCCACGGCGACACCGTCGGCTCGCAGGCTCTCCCGCAGTGGTACCGCCCGCACATCGCGTCCTGGTCGGCGGCCGCGGGACCCGCGACCACGCTGTGGTTCTGGAACACCGAGCTGGGCTGGGCCAGCGTGCATCCGGTTCTCGCCGAGTACGGCTGGGAGTACGTCCAGCTCATCGTCTGGGACAAGGGGCTGGCCCACATCGCGGGTAACGTGAACGGCCGGACCATCAGGCAGTTCCCGGTGGTGACCGAAGTATGCGCGTTCTACCAGCGGGCTTTCACCATTACCGGGCCGGGCGGGCCGATGCCGCCCAAGCAGTGGGTCAGGCACGAATGGGCCAGGTCCGGACTGTCGCTGCAGAAAGCGAACGAGGCGTGCGGGGTGAAGAACGCGGCCACCCGCAAGTACCTCACCAAGGACTGGCTGTGGTACTGGCCACCAGGGGAGATGACCGAGCGCCTGGCCGCGTACGCCAACGCCCACGGCCGCCAGTCCAGCTGGCCGTATTACTCGCTCGACGGCGAGCGGCCCGTCACCGCCGCCGAATGGGACGCCCTGCGGTACAGCTGGCGGCACGCGCACGGCGTGACCAACGTCTGGTCACGCCGGCCGCTGCACGACGAAGAACGGCTGAAGGGCACCCTGCGCCGCGCCGCGCCGCGGGTGCACAACCCGACGGCGGCTAGTTCGGCGCACCTGAACCAGAAACCGCTTGAGTTCATGGAACGGCTGATCACGGCCGTAACCGAACCGGGCGACGTGGTGTGGGAACCGTTCGGCGGCCTGTGCTCGGCGTCGGTCGCCGCCGTCACGCTGGGCCGCCGCGCCTTCGCCGCGGAAACCGACCCGCAGTTCGCCGACCTCGCCGCCGAGCGGCTGCGACGTACCGGAGCCGCCGGCATCGTCGGCGGCCCGGGAATCACCGCTGCCTCCGGGAGTATCGGCGCCGCCGCGGTCGCGCGGTGACCGTGACATCGGCGGCGGCGCGTCCCGGTACGGCTAGCCAGCGAGCGTCCCTCGAGCTGATCGGGCTGAGCCGCCGGTTCGGGTCCGTGGTCGCGCTGGACGGGCTCACCTTCAGCGTCCCGCCCGGCCAGGTCTTCGGTTTCCTGGGGCCGAACGGGGCGGGTAAGACCACCACGATGCGGGCGATCTTCGGCGTGGTGGCCCTCGACGCGGGCGAGGTGCGCTGGCACGGCGAGCCGGTGACCGAGCAGGCCAGGCGCGGCTTCGGCTACATGCCCGAGGAACGCGGCCTCTACCCGGGCATGCAGATCCTGGACCAGCTGGAGTACCTGGGCCGCCTGCGGCAGGTGCTCGGGCGCGCACCGGCCTGAAGAGCTTGCCTGCGGCGTCCGCGCGGAACGCCTGGCCCGCAAGCCGGGCCGTCGGTCAGGTCGTCGTCGTTCCCGCCGAGGCAGTGCTGGTCGCGGTCGCTGACGAAGAAGACGTGGACGGCGTCGGCGACGCGCTGCTCGAGGAGGTCGACGGCGTCGGCGACGCGCTGCTCGACGAAGCAGACGGGGACGGCGACGAGGACGCCGACGCGGACGGCGAGGACGGCGAGGACGACGCCGACGAGGAGGACGACGCCGACGCGGATGGACCGAGGGTGGGCGTCAGGGACGGGCTGACGAACTGCGACAGGGAAGGGGTCAGGTAGGCGTTCGGCGCGACCGAGACCTTGGGCGCGGCAGATGACGACGCCCCCGGTGAGGTCGGCGGGTCGGACGTCGAGGCGGGCGCGGTCGCCACCGAACCCGCTCCGGCCTGCGGCTGGACGACCCCGGTGTGCGGCGTGCGGTCGGCGCCGATCAGGGCGAAGACCGCCACGGCAGAGGCCGCCACCAGGCCGCCGCTCAGGCATGCCGAGGCCAGCGATCGCGAGATACGGTGCCGTCCCCCGCCGCCAGACGGCGGCTGGCCGGAGGCCGCCCCGGTCAGCGCGAGGTGGTTACCCGCACCGCCCGAGGAGGCGGCGGCCGAACGGTCCTGGGTAAAGCTGGAGATGATCGACTCGGCGAGCCAGCCGGGCGCGGGCTGGATCGCACCCACCTGCGCCAGCAGCTCGCGGGCGGTGGGCCGGTCGCCCGGGTGCTTGGCCAGGCAGTTCCCGATCAGCCCGCGAAGTTCGCGGGGTACCTTACCCAGGCTCGCCGGGCTATTGACCAGCCGGGACATGACCGCGGCGTTCGACCCGGAACCGAACGGTCCCTGGGCCGTGGCGGCGAAGGTGAGCACCGCGCCCAGGCTGAACATGTCGCTGGCCGAGCTGATGTCAGAGCCCAGGACCTGTTCGGGTGACATGAACCTGGGTGAGCCGATCATCAGGTTGAAGGCGGTGGCCGCGCTTGCCTCGACGGCCTGGGAAATGCCGAAGTCGATGACGCGCGGGCCGTCTTCGGCCAGCAGCACGTTGGACGGCTTCAGGTCGCCGTGCACCACCCCGGCGGCGTGGATCGCGCT
>JBKQQQ010000212.1:0-3708 GCA_052144275.1 Streptosporangiaceae bacterium | reverse complement strand
GCACCCTCGGGGAATAGCCGTCTTTTGAAGTCGATCCAGGTCCGCTCATGGGGATACACGCCTGCTGCGATCGCATCAGCCAGCGCGGCGTAGGTCAGCGGGACCGACCGCATAGTTGCCATGCGGGCTGGTCTACCACAACCACCAGGCATCTGAGCCCCATCCCGCGGCCACTGCTGCCAATTCGCCAGATGAGGCTGACACATGCCGACAGATGAAACGTCGGCCCAGCGCACGACTGTCAGCGGACAGTATTGGATGACTTGCCCACTCTTACGGCGCACATCCAGGAGACGAGACGAGGCGCTGAACGCCCACGTCAGCATGCGCAATTGCTAACGGATTTGCTAACGAGACCGGGCGGGATGGGAGAAACAACACGAGACACCGGCGACGCTCAGCCAGGCCTTCGCCTGGTCAGCGAGACGCGGCAGAACGCCGGAGACGGGGGAGACGCACGTCGGCCGGGTAGCCCCGGTGCATTGCTGCACCGAGGCCCCCTCAGGACCGCGCGTGCACGTTTCCGCGCACGCGGCCCAAGCAAGCCGCTGGGGCGGTTCAGGTCTTCTGCTGCACCACGGTGTTTCCGGCCGTCCGGGGCGGATGTCCGCTCCGGTGGCAGGTGGCGTGTACGAGGTGTGTTCGCTGGCTGCGTGCGGCAGTGGGCGTGTCGTGGTGGATCAGGTAGTCCGCCGTGATCGCCCTCCTGATGACCTGCAGGAACCAGCGTTCCCAGCCCTGGGGGGACTGGGGTGGCTGGTCTGGGGTCAGCAGGTTCTCCCCGCATAGGCTGCACCGGCCGTCCTGCCTGGACAGCAGGCGCACGGTGTAGGAGTCCAGCGGGGGTCTGACCTTCTGGCGACGTTGCGCCCAGTACCCGGCCAGGGCGGGGTCATCCGGGGACGACCCGCCTTTGACCAGGGTGTGCCGCACGATATCGGTCCAGGACGGTTTCGGCAGGTAGGCGCCGGTGTCCCGGTCGCCGAACACCCACCGGTCGTTCCTGAACTTGCTGAACTTCCCGAAGTACCGGTCGACGATCCAGCACCTGGGCTTGTTCCGGTGGCTCCAGCACGCCCACTTATAAGTGAGTTTCCACAGGTACCCGGTCAGCGCGTGGAATACCCCGGCCGATACCACCGTCCGGTAATAGGCGACCCAGCCCCGGATGACCGGGGTGACCGCCGCCAGTACCGCTGCGACGTTGGACCCGCGGAGTGCGCGGAACTCCTTCGCAAGCCTGTCCCGGAACCTCTTGATGGCCTTGGCGCTCGGCTTGATCAGCAGCTTGCCGTTGGGATAGCGGCGGAGATTGAATCCGAGGAAATCGAACCCCTCCGAAAGGGGGACGATCCGGGTCTTGGCGTCGTTGAACGCCAGCCCTCTCGGCTCCAGCCACCCGGCCAGCTGCGCCTTGACCTGCTCGGCCTGCTGCCTGGAGTGGCAGCAGACGACCAGGTCATCGGCATATCTGGTGAGCGCCGGGCAGCCGGCCTTTACCGTCCCGGCGTAACTCCCGGTCTGGTATCGGACGCCTGCGGCCTCCTCCAGCCCGTGCAATGCGATATTCAACAGCAAAGGCGAAATAATACCGCCCTGGGGAGTTCCCTCCCCGGTCGGCGCGAACCCTTTCCCGGCCTCGAAAATCCCTGCCTTAAGCCATCCGGCAATCATCCCCTTCGCGGGGAAGCCGCCGAGCATTTCAAGCAGGTGCTCGTGGCTGATCTTGTCGAATGCGCCTGCCAGGTCCGCATCCAGAATCCACGCCCGCCGGGACTTCCCGTGCAGCGTGTTGAAAAGCGATTCTATCGCGTCGTGGCAGCCGCGGCCCGGCCGGAACCCATAGGAACGCGGTTCGAACCGGGCCTCCCACTCGGGCTCCAGCGCATTACGTACCCGCGCCTGATGGCACCGATCCGCAATAACCGGAATTCCGAGCGGCCGCATTTTTGTCTTATCACTGGCTTTCGGGATATACACCCGCCGGACCGGGGACGGCCGGTGCGAGCCGATACTGGCGTGCACGCGCACCGCCATCTCGGCCCGGGCCTGGCTGGTCAGCGCGACCAGCCCGTCGATTCCCGCGGTCCGCCGACCCGCGTTGCGCTGCGTCGCCTGCCGCACGCTGACCAGCGTGTTGCTCCAGCTCCGCAGCATCAGCTTCTGCAGGTTCCTGGCCAGCGGCCAGTCACCCTCCTGCGCCGCCTTGAAGATCCGCCCGCGCAGCCGCCCTACCTGCCCCTCATGATGCCGCCAGTCCACACGCTCCCAGGCGTCACCATCGAACGGGAGCAGGCCCTCAGGTCCGTTCACCGAAGTGTCCAACGCGCCCGTCAGTTCCGGCATTTCCGCTCGCTTCGCCTCAAAGGCTCACCTGCCCACGTCAGCGCTCTTTCGAGCCCGGGTAGCAAGACCCGGCATCCGGGCCAGTTATACGAGGACCATCCGGGAGGAGTCCCGGTCCCGCGGCCCCGCCTTCCTGCCGCCTTTCGGCCGCCCGGCATCTGCTTCCTGGGCACCCTGTCCTGCCAGGGAATTCAGCCCCCCTTACGGTCGGCTTACCGCACCACCTGCGCATACCCGCGCCTGAGATGCGGACCCATAGCAGGGTTTCCACGTTCCGCACGCGTGAGACCCGGACCGGGCCGGGCGCCCTCTCTACCCCGGGGACAACGGTGCCCACCGGCCGCGACAGATGCGCGACCGCCGCCTGCCGCCTCTCAACGGCCGGTCCCTGCCACCCCGGAAAACCAACCCAGCCCGGGATGCTTACGTGACGAGGCATCGGCAAGGGTTCCCTGGTAGTCGCCCCTCCGGTCCTTCCCCTCACCCGTAGCCGCCATGGCTGGGACGGCGGCCCTCCGGCTTTCCCGTGAGCTCCGCACCCAGCCGGCCAGGAGCCGGCCACGCACGTCACGGCGGGGACAGGTCAGACACAACCCGTAGCTACGTTCCTGGCATCAGCCAGACCTCCTCAACGTGCTCACTCACAACGTGCGACCTCGTGTCGCAATCTGCGTCATAACCCGCGATCATGCTGGCAACCAGCCGAAACACCCCGCAACGACACGCCAGGGCAAATCAAGATCAACTTAAGCTAAGCGGCATTGGGCGAAGCCCTGGCAGGGGCTCGATGAGCATCCCGAGCACGGACTGTGAGTGCTGACGAGGCTCCGGGCGGCGCGTACCCGCTATGCACTTCATCCAGAACCTGAGAAAGCCGTCCGCAATCTGCGCAGAGCTGGCTGTTCTGAGCGTTCGCAGGGAGCTGCGAACTAACGGATTAATCTTTGCCAGCCGCAGCCTTCAGAAGGCCGCACAACACCTCCATAACGGCAACGGTATCCATAACTAGTCTCGACAAAGACCTGTCGGTTCGCTAGATCATTCTTATGTGTTAGTTATCTTCGCGAAGGCGGCTGTTCCTGAGTACCCAATAAGGAATCCGACAAGAAGGCCTCCCCAGAAGTCTTCCACGGTCACAAAAGACTGCGTGTCCGATTTGCGAGCGGAAAACAAAACTGCAGCCCCACTAAGAATAGCGGCCAGCAAGAGCGCCCCAATCGTCGAGTTTGCATGAGGTCCGCTAAAGGCAACCGCTCCTCCTTCACCTTGGAGTGAACGTGCGATGCTACCGATTACTCCTCCGAACACGCTGCCTAGTATCACGCTCCACAAGGCGGCCCTAACTTGCACCGTGAAAGGGGT
>JBKQQQ010000211.1:0-12765 GCA_052144275.1 Streptosporangiaceae bacterium | reverse complement strand
CTACCGTCCATCAATTCAGCTCGGGCTGCTCAAGTCTGTGGCCGTGGCCCACGGCTTTACCGCTCGTACGCTGCACGCTAATCTTACCTTTGCCAATAAAATCGGCCTGGACTATTATCAGCTACTTTGCAAGCACCGTGGCCGGATGGTGGGCGACTGGCTGTTCTCGCTTGACGCCTTCAAGGACGCGGCGCCTGACCAAGATTCACGTATGGTGGAGGATCTGGCCGATGATCTCGCTTACCTCGATGTCCCGTCAGAAAAATTGCAGGAGAAGCTTGCCCGAATACGTCACATCGATGTTCCCGGGTATCTGGATGCGCTCGTTGACACATTTCCCTGGCAAGAGGCGGCGATCGTAGGCTTCAGCTCGACATTCCAGCAGAACACCGCGTCATTTGCACTTGCCCGGCGCCTGAAGGAACGTTACCCACACATCTTCATAATATTCGGTGGCGCCAATTTTGATGGGGACATGGGTCTCGAATTTGTGCGTGCGCTCGATTACATCGATGCCGCCGTCATCGGTGAAGGCGATGACGCCTTTCCTAATCTACTTAACGCCTTGGCCACTGGCGCTGACCCAAGCTCCATTCCCGGCGTAGCATGTCGCCTATACGGGCAGCTCAAGGCAACACCACCCGTCTCGCCGACCACTGTCTTGGATGATCTGCCGATTCCGGATTATGACGAGTACTTCAAGCTTGCGGAGGACGTCGGAATCCTGCCTCGTGTCGGGCATCGGAAGGTATGGCTTCCGATAGAGACAGCCCGGGGATGCTGGTGGGGTGCAAAACATCACTGCACATTCTGCGGGCTCAATGCAACGACAATGCGCTTCCGATCCAAGTCGCCCCAACGTGTGCTTGACGAATTCGCTCAGCAGGCGCGACGATACCGAAGCTTCTATTTCGAAGCAGTCGATAATGTGCTCGACATGGCTTACCTGAAAGATCTGTTTCCTGTACTCGCGGCCACTGAGGCGGGATACGAAATATTCTACGAGGTAAAAGCTAATCTGAGCCGAGAACAGCTAAGGTTGATGGCTAAGGCCGGTGTCATGTTCATCCAGCCTGGAATTGAGTCGCTGAGTTCTAACGTGCTGCGTCTTATGCGCAAGGGCGTTCGCGCCGTCCAGAACGTCAACTTGCTGCGTTGGTCTCAGTATTACGGGATTCGCGTTTCATGGAACCTCATCTGGGGCTTCCCCGGGGAAACTGAGCAAGACTATGCCGAACAGGCAGCGGTCATCCCGGATCTTTTTCACCTGCCGCCGCCGTCCGCGGCCAGTCGAATCTGGCTTGAACGTTTCAGCCCGCTCTTCACCGGGCAGCACACTACCCCGCTACGCGACAGGACACCAGAACGCAGCTACCGGTACATCTATCCGGATGGCATCGACCTTGATCGGATTGCCTACTTTTTCGACTATCTGGCCGAAAGCGACGTCTCCGAGGAAACTTACAACGAGGTACGGCACGCCGTGGCAGGCTGGTCCGATTCCTGGCTAGCCGAACTGCCGCCGACCCTAAAATACTGGGCTGCCCCCCATTTCGTTCAGATTTGCGATAGCAGGCGGCAGGGGCGGGATGGCACATACACCTTCGAGGACACGCTCGCTGACCTTTACCTGGCCTGTGTCGACAAGCCCACTACAGCCGCCGCTGTCCAGCGAAAACTTGGCCTGCGCCTATCGGCGGAGGCTGTCCAGGAAATATTTGAAGAGTTTCGCCGGCGCGGTTTGATGTTCCTCGATGGACAGTTTGCTCTCGCACTCGCTCTGCCCGCCGTCGGATCACGATGAAAGCTTGTGTCTGTCCGTTACAAAGGCAGATTATCGGAGTCGGCACTTGCTAAACCAGAATGAACTCGTGGAGATCAGGTCGTGACGTCGGCTGGTTGCCGGTGCGGGCCGCAGGAGCGGGCATACGTGCTGCGCCTGGCCATAGCGCACTGACCAACCGGGCAGCCCGCGCCGTGGCCTGAACCTACCGGCGGGGCGGCCCGGTGCTCTCCCTGATCACCAGCGTGGTGGCCAGCTCGATATGGTGCGGCTCGCCGGCGACGGTGGCCGGGTCAGAGCGCAGCATGCGGAAGGCGGTGGCGGCCATGGCCGCCAGGGGCTGGCGGACCGTGGTCAGGGCGGGCGTGGCCCACGACGCCACGGGAACATCGTCGAAGCCGACCACGCTCAGGTCGCCCGGGGCGCGCAGCCCGCGTTCGCCTAGGGCCTGGAGCACGCCGAACGCCTGGCTGTCGTTGCCGGCCACGACGGCCGTGGGCGGCTGCGGCAGCGAGAGCAGCTCCCCGGCCTGCGCTCGCCCGCCGGACAACGAGAAGTCGTCCCGGCGGATGAGGCTTTCGTCCACGCCGAGCCCGGCGGCCTGCAGGGCGGCGCGATAGCCGTCCAGCCGGGCCCGGCTGGACCACAGGCCCGGCGGGCCGCCGATGATGGCGATGCGGCGGTGACCCAGTTCGATCAGGTGGCGGGTGGCAGTCATGCCGCCCAGCCAGTTGGTCGTGCCGACCGAGCGGATGGCATCGCCGGGCTCGACAGGCGGGTCGATCGCCACCAGCGGGATCCGGGCGGCGGCCAGCCGGTGCAGCTCCCGGCCGCCCGGCAGGTGCAGGACGCACAGCGCTCCGTCGGTCCCCCGCGCCGTGGCCCGGCCGAGCCAGCCGGCGAACTCCTGCGGCGAGTGCACGGTGGTGGCGATGACGCTGGTGCCGACCTCGTTGGCCGCCTCCATGGTCCCGCGCAGCAGCTCTTCGGCCCACGGGCTGTGCAGGTCCGCGATCAGCAGGTCGACGACGCCGAAGCCGAGCCGGGAGGGAACCTGGTAGCCGTGCTGCCTGAGCAGGCTGGCGATCCGGGCCCGGGTCCCGGCCGCGACGTCCGTCCGCCCGTTGAGCACCTTGGACACCGCCGACACCGACACCCCGGCGTCGGCGGCGATATCGACCAGGGTGCTACGGCGGGCGTCACGCGCCACGGCCACTCCTTTTCGAAAAATATGTCTTTGAGAGCGCTCGGCATTCGTGTCCTAGCAGTATCGCTCATGACCGGCGACATCGCTATTGACCTTGTTAATAGCTGAATTTAGCCTTATCGGAGGGAGCGAATGGTTTTCGAGAAGGTGAACCGTGACTGCCAACCCTACGGCCTTGCAGCTCTACACCGTCCGGGAACAGCTGGCCGCCGACCGGGCGGGAGTCCTGGCGCAGGTCGCCGCCCTCGGCTACGGCGCGGTGGAACCGTTCAACATCCTCAGTGACCCGGACGGGCTGCGAGCCGACCTGGACGCGGCGGGCCTTTCCGCGTGCAGCGTGCACGCCGCGCCCGCCGGCGAGGCAGCCGAGGACGTGGTGCGCGCCGCCCGCACCCTCGGCGCGGACACGATCATCATCCCGTACCTGCCGCCGCCCAGGTTCGCCGACGCCGACGGCGTGCAGGCGCTCGCCCGCGAGCTGAACGAACTGGCCGCCGGGCTGGCAGGCCAGGGCCTGCGGCTGGGCTACCACAACCACGATTTCGAGCTCTCCTCGCTGGTCGGCGGGGTTCCCGCGCTGGAGGTGCTCGCGGATCAGCTGGACGACGCGGTGCTGCTCGAGGTCGATACCTACTGGGCGGCGGTGGGCGGCCAGGACGTGCCCGCCCTGCTCGGCCGGCTCGGCGACCGGGTCCGCTACCTGCACGTCAAGGACGGCCCGGTGGTCAGCAGGGACGACTTCATGACCGCGGTCGGCGCCGGGCGGATGCCGGTGGCCGAGATCCTGGCCGCGAGCCCGTCCGCGCGCTGGCACGTGGTCGAGCTCGATCGCTGCGCGACGGACATGATGACCGCAGTCGGGGACAGCCTGGCCTGGCTGGTGGACCGGGGACTTGCCGAGCGCAAGGGCGACGCCTGATGCGAGCGTCGGCTGAGCCGGTCGGCGTCGCCGTCGTCGGCTGCGGCACCATCAGCCGCGAGTACCTGCGCAACCTGACCTCGTTCCCCGACCTGCGGGTGGTCTTCTGCGCCGACATCGACCTCGAGCGGGCCAAGGAGCAGGCCGCCAGGTACGGCGTGCCAGAGGCGGGGACGGTGGCCCAGACGCTGCGGGAACCCGACGTGGAACTCGTCGTCAACCTCACCATCCCCGCCGCGCACGCCGAGGTCACCTCGGCCGCGCTGGCTGCGGGCAGGAGCGTCTGGACCGAGAAGCCGCTCGCCCTCGACACCGCCACCGGGCAGCGCCTGCTCGACGAGGCGGACCGGGCCGGCCTGCTGCTCGGCTGCGCACCCGACACCGTGCTCGGCGCCGGGCTGCAGACCGCACGGCGGCTGATCGCCGAGGGGGCGATCGGCGTGCCGCAGACGGCGCTGGCGCTGATGCAGAACCCCGGCCCGGAACGGTGGCATCCTGACCCGGAGTTCCTGTTCCAGCACGGCGCGGGACCGCTGTTCGACATCGGGCCCTACTACCTGTCCTGGCTGGCCACGATCTTCGGCCCGGCCGGGCAGGTCGCGGCCGTCGGCCACCGCAGCCACGACACCAGGGTCATCGCCAAGGGGCCGCGAGTCGGCACGGAGTTCCGCGTCGAGGTCCCCACCCACGTCTCCGCCCTGGTCGAGTACGCACAGGGCCCGGTGGCCACACTCGTGCTCAGCTTCGAGTCGCCGCTGCCGCGGCACGGTTTCGTCGAGATCACCGGCACCGAGGCCACCCTCGCGCTCCCCGACCCGAACCGGTTCGACGGCGAGATCAGGCTCCGCGCCACCGGTACTGACGAGTGGCAGGTCCGGCCGGCCTCCGGGGCCACCGACGGGCGCGGGCTCGGCGTGCTCGACATGGCCCGCGCGCTGCGCGGCGGCGGCCGCCCGCGCGCGTCGGGTGAGCTGGGGCTGCATGTGCTCGAGACCATGGAGGCGATCGGGCGGTCCGTCGCGGATCGCTCGTTCGAGCCGGTGCGGTCGGCGTTCAGCCGGCCCGAGACACTGGATCCCGACTGGGACCCGAAGGCCAGAACCCTAGAAAATCCAGCATCCTGAGTACCGGCCTGACGGGATGACGGCCTGACGGGAGGAACGAGGTGGAGGAGACAGCGAGCCAGGGTGCGGAGCGGCCGGTGCTCGGCGTGGGCATGGTCGGCTACGCGTTCATGGGCGCAGCCCACTCGCAGGCCTGGCGGACCGCGCCGCACGTGTTCGACCTGCCGCTGCAGCCCGCGATGGCCGTGCTGTGCGGCCGGGACGCGGCCGCGGTGGGCGCCGCGGCGCGGCGACTCGGCTGGGCGGCCACGGACACGGACTGGCACGCCCTGATCAAACGGGACGACGTCCAGCTCGTGGACGTGTGCACGCCAGGCGACCTGCACGCTGAGGTCGCCATCGCGGCGCTCGAGGCGGGCAAGCACGTGCTGTGCGAGAAGCCGCTGGCCAACACCCTGGCCGAGGCCGAGGCCATGGCGGCCGCGGCGGCGCGGGCCGCCTCCCGCGGCGTCCGCTCGATGACCGGCTTCAACTACCGCCGCGTCCCGGCCGTGGCCCTGGCCCGCAAGCTCGTGGCCGATGGCAGGATCGGCCGGATCCGCCACGTGCGCGCGAGTTACCTCCAGGACTGGCTGGTGGACGCGTCGTTCCCTCTTACCTGGAGGCTGCAGCGCGAGCGAGCCGGGTCCGGCGCGCTCGGCGACCTGGGAGCGCACATCGTGGACCTGGCCCAGTACCTGACCGGCGAGCTGATCGCTGGCGTCTCCGCGGTCACCGCCACCTTCGTCGGCGAGCGCCCGCTGCCCGAGGCGGCCGGGGAGGCCCCGCGCTCCGGGCCAGTGACCGTGGACGACGCCGCGGTGTTCACCGCCCGGCTGGACTCGGGCGCGCTGGCCTCGTTCGAGGCGACCAGGTTCGCCACCGGCCGCAAGAACCAGCTGCGGATCGAGCTGAACGGCGACGGCGGCAGCCTGGCGTTCGACTTGGAGCGGCTGAACGAGCTGCAGTTCTGCGACCGTTCCGGTGACCCGTCCGAGGAAGGTTTCCGGCGCATCCTGGTCACCGAGCCCGGCCATCCCTACCTGTCCGGCTGGTGGCCGCCGGGCCACGTGCTCGGCTGGGAGCACACCTTTACGCATCAGGTCCGGGATCTGGTGACCGCCATCGCCACGGGCACGGATCCGGCGCCGTCGTTCCAGGACGGCCTCCAAGTGCAGCGCGTCCTCGCCGCCGTCGGGCAGAGCGCCGCGAACGGGTCGGGCTGGACGCCCGTCCCTACGAACTGAAAGGGAGCCACCGATGCCCCGTCCCTTCACCTTGTTCACCGGCCAGTGGGCTGACCTGCCCCTGGAGGAGGTCTGCCAGCACGCCAGGGAGTGGGGCTACGACGGCCTCGAGCTCGCCTGCTGGGGAGATCACTTCGACGTCAGCCGGGCGCTGAGCGAGGACGGCTACCTGCCCGGCCGGCACCAGCTGCTGGCGAAGTACGACCTCAAGTGCTGGGCCATCTCGAACCACCTGGTCGGCCAGGCCGTCTGCGATCACCCCATCGACGTCCGCCACCAGGCCATCCTCCCCGAACGGATCTGGGGTGACGGCGAGCCGGAAGGGGTCCGGCAGCGCGCGGCCGCCGAGATGGCCGATACCGCGCGCGCCGCCGCCGCGTTCGGCGTGGACACCGTAGTGGGCTTCACCGGCTCGTCGATCTGGCACACGGTGGCCATGTTCCCGCCCGTCCCCGCGGCCATGATCGACGAGGGCTACGGCGACTTCGCCCGCCGCTGGAACCCGATCCTCGACGTGTTCGACGCCGAGGGCGTCCGCTTCGCGCACGAGGTGCACCCCAGCGAGATCGCCTACGACTTCTGGACGACCAGCCGTGCGCTGGAGGCGGTAGGCCACCGTCCCGCGTTCGGCCTGAACTTCGACCCGAGCCACTTCGTCTGGCAGGACCTCGACCCGGTGGCGTTCCTCGCCGAGTACCGCGACCGGATCTACCACGTGGACTGCAAGGAGGCCCGCAAGCGGCTCGACGGCCGCAGCGGCCGCCTCGGCTCGCACCTGCCCTGGGGCGACCCCCGGCGCGGCTGGGACTTCGTCTCCGCCGGCCGCGGCGACATCCGCTGGGAAGACATCTTCCGCATGCTGAACTCGATCGGCTACCGCGGCCCGATCTCCATCGAGTGGGAAGACGCCGGGATGGACCGGCTGGCCGGCGCGGCCGAGGCGATCACCTTCCTGCGCCGGTTCGACTTCGACCCGCCCCAGGCGTCCTTCGACGCCGCCTTCAGCTCAGGCCGCGACTAGCGGTACCGCGCCAGCTCAGCGTCTGCGATCGGCGTGAGGCCACGTGCCTGCTCAGCGGAAGTCCCGTCGCCATCCGTGGCGGAGACTGGCCGCGGTTCGAGACGGTGCTTGACGCCGCTCGCTACATCGAACACGCGACTGCCGGGCCTTAAGGCAGGCCAAAGAGCGGCGTAAGGTGATGAACGTGAGTGCAGATGAATATCCGGTTCCGCCGCCGGTGGTAGGACAGGGTGCGGCGTTCATTGAGCACCGGCTGAAGACCCCGCAGGTATCGGAGTCGGCCTACATTGCGCCGACGGCAGTGCTGTCCGGCGATGTCACCGTCGGCCCGCACAGCCGGGTGTTGTTCGGCGCTGTGATCACCGCCGAGGGTGGCTCCGTGGAGATCGGGAGTAACTGCGTGGTCATGGAGAACGCGGTCATCCGGGGCGTGCCGAACCAGAAAATGCGCGTCGGTGACGAGGTACTGATCGGCCCGCACGCTCACCTGACCGGATGCGTGATCGAGGGCGGCTCCCGGATCGCCACGGGCGCCGTGGTGTTTAACGGCGCCCGGATTGAAGCGGGCGCGGAGGTCGAGTTCAATGCGGTGGTCTACGTCAATACCGTCGTCCCTTCGGGGGTAGCGGTACCGATGGGCTGGTTCGCCGGCGGGCAGCCCGCTGAACTCGTGGCACCTGGAGATTGGGACCGCATCCGTTCCATCATGGGTCCGCTGGACTACCCGGGCACGGTCTTCGGTGTTGCCGCCAGCGACACCGGCGCACCGAGGTCCGACGTTGCCCGCCGCTATGCTCGAGGACTGGCCCTGCACAATCGGGATCACATTCTCCCCGATGAGCGCCACGTGCCCTCCCAGCCGGACCTTCAGTCGTAAACCGGAACTACGAGAGCACGCGGCAGCGTTCCAGAGATTCCGCGCCACAATCGCCGGCGCGGGATCAGCCGAGGTCGCCGCCTCCCACGGGCAAGGTGGAGCCGACGATGTAGGACGCTTCGTCGGAGGCGAGGAACAGTATGGGGGCGGCCTGCTCGTCCAGCGTCGCGTACCTCTTGAGGTGGGTTGATTCGACTGTCTGGTCCACGATTTGCTGGTACCAGGCCTTCTCCTCGCCGGTCTGGGCGGCCGGGCCGCGCGACAGGAGAAGCTGAAGTTGGGCAGCCGCTTCGCCGCGTCCTCCAGATCGATCCTCGGCAGCAAACTCGCACAGCCATCCACATCAGGACCAATGCTCAGGGCATGATGGAAGGCAGGTAGCAGAGGGGAGGGAAAACGGTGGAGCCATTCGACACGACCAGGCCGAACATCGCCCGGGTCTGGGACTACTGGCTGGGCGGGAAGGAGAACTTCGCGGCCGACCGCGAGCTTGCGCAGAAGATGCTGGCGGTCCACCCTGTCTCCGCGCAGATGGCCC
The DNA here is from genome assembly GCA_052144275.1 of Streptosporangiaceae bacterium. Classification (GTDB taxonomy): domain Bacteria; phylum Actinomycetota; class Actinomycetes; order Streptosporangiales; family Streptosporangiaceae; genus Palsa-504. Next base: position 4,070 of record JBKQQQ010000211.1, on the reverse strand, counting down.
GGGAGAACAGGCAGTTCCTCGGGCGTGCCGTCAGCTATGTGGCGGCTCGCGGTGTCGGGCAGTTCATCGACGTCGGCGCCGGCCTGCCGACCGCGCTGAACACGCACGACATCGCCCGGCGCGTCGACCCGCACGCGCGGGTGGCGTACGTGGACTACGACCCGATCGTGATCTCGCACGCCCGCAGCCTGCTCGCCAAGAGCCCCGGCGTGATCGCGGTACCTGGCGACATGCGCGACCCCGAGCGCATCCTTGCCGATGCCGGGCTGGCGGAGCTGATCGACATGGCCGAGCCCGCGTGCGTCATCCTGTCCGGGGTCCTGCACTTCACCGATGCCGGGACCGCCCGCGACGTGGCCGCCGCCTTCGCCGACGCGATCGCCCCCGGCAGCTACCTGATCATCTCCGTCGGGTCCGGCAATCAGTCCGAGGGCGACAACTTCACCTCGGCCTACACCGCCGCGCGGATATACATCCACTCGCCGGAGGAGATCCGCAGTTTCTTCGGCGGCCTCGAGCTCGTGCCTCCCGGCGTGATCTCGGTGCGGTGCTGGTACGGCGACGGCCCGGCACGGAACCTGAAGCCGCGCACGGCGACCTTCCTCGGCGGCGTAGCCCGGAAACCGTGAGCCACCCGGGCCCGGCATTGCAGGTAGCTGAAGCTGGGCTATAACGCTGCCCGTTCGGCATAAGGATTTCAGGTCCAGCGGAGCGGTAGCGAGACCCGGACCTCAGCCGATTGCCTCGCCGTCCGTGCGCTGAAGCCCCGCTTCGCGGGCGGCGGGCGGGCGATGACCCTAAACTCATCGCATGGCCAGGTACTTCGACATCCATCCGGCCAACCCGCAGCGGCGGGCGATCGTCCAGATCGCCGAGATCGTGCGTGCGGGCGGCGTGATCGCCTACCCGACGGACTCCTGCTACGCGCTCGGGTGCCAGCTCGGCAACAGCGACGGCATCACCAGGATCAGGTCGATCCGCCACCTGGATGACCGGCACCACCTCACGCTGGTGTGCCAGGACTTCGCCCAGCTCGGCCAGTTCGTGTACGTCGCCAACCCGGTATTCCGGGCCATCAAGGCGGCGACCCCCGGCAGTTATACCTTCATCCTGCCCGCGACCAAGGAGGTGCCGCGCCGGTTGCAGCACCCGAGGAAGAAGACCGTCGGGGTGCGGATCCCGCGCCACGTGGTGGCCCAGGCGCTGCTCGCCGAACTCGGCGAGCCGCTCGTCTCCAGCACCCTGCTACTGCCCGGCCAGGACGAGCCCATGACCCACGGCCGGGAGATCGCGGAGCAGCTCGATCACGCCGTGGACGCGGTGATCGACTCGGGCGACTGCGGCACCGAGCCGACAACGGTGATCGACTTCTCCGGGCAGGAACCCGAGATCGTGCGCCGCGGGGCAGGCGACACGTCCGGTTTCGAGTGAACCACGGCCCGCGGGGCCTGCGCTCTATTCCGGCCCGGACCTCCCGGCGCAGCACCAGCAGCCCGGCATCATCCCAGCCCAACTACACGCAGGAACGGACGTCGGGCGGTCAGTGGTGCACGGCCGCGAGCAGCGCGGCGTAGCACCGTACAAGCGCTGCGTGCTCCTGCGCGAGAAGCGGGCTGTCACGCCGGCAGCCTTCCGCAACCCACCGGTCGGACAGGTCCATGGCGTGGGCCCGATGTATCGCGGCATGCCTGATCTGGGCCTCTGGCTCGTTATAGAGGTAGCAGTACAGGCGGGTTACTGATTCGACCAACTCGTCTCCGGCGCCCCTTGGGGCTGTCGGATACCGGGCCTGCCGGTGCACGCGCCACCAGTCGACCTCGAGCGCGGCGGCTTTGGCCGGGCTGGCAGGCTCGCCGTAGCTGAGCCTGACCAGGGCGTAGAACCGCCGCAGGCAGGCCCGTGCCCCGTCAGGGTCGTTGCCGGGGATGGGTGCCCATAGCTGGCTGGCGCGCAGCAGCAGCCAGGCGCCGTACAGGGTCCGGTACCAGTTCATACCGAAGCCTTCCCGGACCAGCCCAGCCAGGGCCGCCAGCACCTGAGGCCACTTCCGCAGGTAGTACCCGACCCACGCCCGGTATTCCAGGTCGGCGATCCGGCTAGGGTCGAATGACCGGGGGCGATTCGGCTGCCTGACTCTTTCAGCGGGTGGTAGCCCTGCAGAGTTCAGGACCGTCGGCCTGCTGCCTTGCCTCCCGCCCCGGTCGGCCAGCCACGCCGCAGCTGATCTCGTCCAGGCGATGACCACCTCAATACCCATACACTTCCCCTTTCCCTGTTCTTACCATGCGCAATGGTGGTCCCCCGGGTGAGGGTGATGAGCGGATGACCATCCGGACGAACGACCTGATGGCTGTCGGCATGGCAATCACGGGCCGGGTCCGATACTGGCAGGGAACTCCCTGGTGCGCCGTAGGTCCACTGGCCCGCTCGCTCCCAGTGGGAGATCGCCGATCGACGGCTGACGCGCCTGCAGTGCAGCATTCAGCAGGCCAAACATTAAGGACGCACGGGTCGGCCAACACCACCCTGGGCGGGTGAGGGAGCCGCACCCGGGCGGTGGCACCATATGGACTGGGAGGACATCATGGCAAAGCTGCCGCGCCCCCAGGCACCCGCGATATTCCGCGGTATGTTCTCGGATCTGGCCGACTGGCTGGAGTCCCCGTGGACGGGCCCGCCGTCGTTCATAGCGGCCCAGACGTTCCGGGTCGAGGAGATGGCCCGGGACAACCGCTACGTGATCCGAGCCGAGCTTCCCGGCTTGGACCCGGAGCGGGACATTGAGGTTACCGTCGAGGGCAGGACCCTGACCATCCATGCGGAGCGTCGCCAGGAGGACAACGGGCCCTATCGCTCAGAGTTCCGTTACGGCTCGCTCACCCGGCTATTCAGGCTGCCCGCCAAGGTGGACGCCAGCGACGTCACTGCCCGCTATGAGAAGGGAGTCCTCGAGGTCAGTGTCCCGGTGCGCGAGGTAATGCCGGAAGGCACCCGGATCGCGATCGAGAAAGCGGACTGAGCCCAGGCAGGATCAGCCCCGGGACAGGAACCGCAGCCGCGCCGCCCGCGCGTCCCACGAGTAGATGACCGCCGTCCCGGCGATGACGTCATGCAGGGCCCGGCGCCGGTCGCCTAGCAGGATGCCGGCGAACCCCAGTCCCAGAAACAGGAAGCTCAGCGGGAGCGCCAGCGTGCGCACGACCGCCCGGCGCCCGCTTACTTCGGTGCCGTCGTCTCGCACGACCCGCACGCCGAACAGCGCCATGCCGACGGTCCTGCCGCTCGCGGCCCAGGAATAGGCGAAGTAGATGAACTGCCAGACCGCGTAGGCGATGATCACCCAGATGTCGCCCCTGTTCCAGGCGATGTCCTTGCCGGTCAGCACCTTGGCCGCGAACGAGATGGCGGCCAGGGCGAGCATGAACACGCCGAGACTGACCCCCACGTCTACAGCGAAGGCGGTAAACCGCGACGCGAAACCTGAGTACTTGCCTTGCAGGCTCTCCCGGATGACGGCCGGGGGCCCCGACGGCGTGGCGTCTCCCGTGCGCGTCGTCATGACGCTGCCTCGGCCCGAGGCCTGTCAGATGGGCCGGGCGGGCCGGGCGGGCCGGGCGGGCCGCTGTACGGGCGGCGGCGAAGCCGCCCTATCCAGCGGGCGATGAATTCGTCGAGACCGACGGCCTGGCTGCGGACCACGTCAAGCGCATCGCTCGCGGCCCCGCTGGAGGATGCGGCGATGATGGCGCTGAGGTCGGTCTGCTCGACAAGGGCGTCGAAGTCGATGTGCTGGACGAGGTCATTCAGGTCCACCCGCGCGAGCAGGCGGTCCAGGTCGATCCGGTCCAGCACCCGGTTGATGTCGACCTGGTCCAGCACGGCGTTCAGGTCGACCCGGTCCAGCAGCGCATTGACATCCAGCGCGGACATCACAAGCTCGACCGCACGGTCCGTGACAGCCTGGGCCAAGGCCTCCCGGCGCGTTACCACCCGGCCATCCGCCAGGCGCTGTCGCTCAAACGGGTCCACAAGGTAAGTATCGCCGCGCGATGCAGGCTTTGGACTACCCC
>JBKQQQ010000210.1:0-7913 GCA_052144275.1 Streptosporangiaceae bacterium | reverse complement strand
GCACTCGCTCCTGGAGCTGGGCGTATGCCGGGTGCTCGCGGATGCGGCCCACGGCCCAGCGCAGGACCTCCGCGCGGCTGTTCGCGATGCCTGCGGTGATCAGGGTGTCCACGGTCGCCAGATCGGCAGGGCCGAGCCGGGTCATTACCGGGGTGAGTTCCTCCGATACCTCCTCCGGTGTCCTCGCCCGTACCCCGCGGCCTGCGATCTTGAGGACGGAGAGGCTATGAGGCCTGGGCGCCCCGCTTGGCCGGTCAGGCAGGAACTCGATCCACCCGATGAAGCGGGGCAGCTCGTCGCGTATCTTCCTGAGCACCGGGCGGTTGGCCTCCTCGAATGCGGTCACGGTCTCCTTGTCGGCCTCCTCGCCCTCCGGTCGGCCTGCCCGGGCGATAAAGGCCCGGTCCGCGGTCTCTCCCGGCTCGACCTCCGGGTCGTCGCCGTACTCCAGCACCTGAACCCGCTCGATGGCGCCAGCGGGGAAGGCCGACTTCACCCGCTCCTCGATGCGGTCAGTCACTGTTTGATCCATGTCATCCTCCGGGTGTTGCTCGTAATTCGTGTGTTACTTGTATAAGAAGAGTAACACGTGTTAGCCGTAGTGCCGCCGTAAGGCGGATGCGTGGGCGAGTGCCTGGTGGATGAGACGCGGGAGTACGGGACCTGGGCTGACGGTCCGGGTTGCAGTTCACCACCGTCCAGCACCGTCCCCCAAGGACCGATCAAGGACGGCGGTCCAGCTTGAACTGATCCGGACGGCGGCGACCCGAGCTGCTAATGCGGCGCACCGTACAGCACGGAAGTACAGCAACGTCCCCGGACAGCCGCCAGCGGCTACGACCAGTAGCACACCGAGCTAGCTGGGACGACGGCCAAACGCCCAGCGGCGCCGCTAGTTCGGGACGAAGAGGCCGCTGTGCCCGCTGCGTGCCCGATTGGAGGAGCGCCTGCGAGTAGTCATGGTCGCTCACGGTTAGACCACCGATATCCCCGCAGGTTGCGGAATCGCCAGGTGGCAGGCGGGTAGCGCCATAGAGTTCCCAAGCTGACAGTCCAACTTCTGAGCCCAATCCTCGCGGCGTGGGACATACGTGGGATGCAAGGTCGCCGTAGATCGATCCCGCGAGCGTCACCGCAGGCCACAAACCATCGACCCACCTGAGCTGTGGCGGTCTGTAAAACCGTCGGCTCAGCCTACGTTGGTTCGAACCCAACACCTGCCACCAGTTTCCGCAGGTCAGAGCCGGTGACGCAGGATTGCGTCACCGGCTTTATGTATGCAAAGGGAGCGGTTACGCAGACCGTCGGCTGTGTCCGTGGGCTATGCGTGGGCTGGATCCGGCCGTCGGCCAGCATCGGGCCGGTTACGATTGAAATGCCTTCTGAACTGCGGAAACGCGCACAGGAGTGGTGCCTCAGTGTCGCGCTGCGGCGGCTGCCGGGCCGGGCTTGCGTGGGCCATGCGCGGGACTTCGGGCTGGTTCGCGTACATATAGCGGACAGGGTCTGGGGCGGTGCCGACGGTGCGTATAACCGCTCGCTTTCGCGCGTGGTGACGCATGCGTGATACCGGTGCCTGCGTCAAGGGCATCTTCGATCCGCTGGCTGACGGTGTCTTCCTGGCCGTCGGTGCAGTGCAGGTAGACCTCATGCAAGACACGGGGGCTGTTCCCGGCCCGCGCGGCAACCTCCGCGGGCGTGCCGCTGGCGTTCAGCCACAGCGACAGGGCGGCGTGCCGCAGGTCATACGGGCGGCGGGCGAGCGCGGTGGCGGCCAGGTCCGGGCCGAGCGCTGCCCGGCGGGCGGCGTGCCAGGCGCGGCCGTAGACCGACTCGCTGAGCATGCCGCCGCGGGCGCCGCGGAACAGTCTCCCGTCCGGCGTGGTGCCATGGTCGCCGAGGTGACGGCACAGCATGCTGACCAGGACGGGCGGGATGGGGACGACACGGATGGCGCCGTCGGGGCGGTGCTTGAGACCGGTCGGCTCATGAGAATTGCCGGTGTTGGTCCAGGCGCTGCCGGTGCGCGGGCAGGCGGCGGTGAGGATGACCTTGCCGCGGCCATGGGCCGGGAGGATGAGGTTGTCGCGGCGCAGGGTGACGGCTTCTTCCGGGCGCAGCGCCGCGTAGTACAGGCAGCCGAAGAACGCGGCCAGCTCCGGCTTGATGCGGGAGACCTGGGCAAGGATTGCCCGGACCTGCGCCGGGCTGGCGACAGTAGCCGGGCTGACGGCCGCGGCGGCTCTGGGCGCGCGCCAGCGCACCAGGCCGACGGGGTTGGCAGGCAGCAGCCCGAGCTCGACCGCGTAGCCGAGGGCGCCGTGGATCACCGCCCGCTTGCGGGTGATCGTGTTCGCCGCCGCGCGCGAGCCGTCCAGCCGTGTACACAGCCCGTCCAGGGCAGCCCGGATGACGCGCGGGTCGCCGAGCTGGCTGACCGGCAGGGAGGCCCGCTCCACCCAGGCCAGCGCGCTGGCCGTGTCCGGTCCAGGAGCGCGGCAGCGCCGCCGGGCGTTGAAGGCATGCCCGTACAAGGCGGCGCGCAGTGTCTGAGCCGGCGGCCTGCGGCCGGTTTCCCGGGTCAGCAGCGGGGCGATCGTAGCCAGCGCGTCGGCCAGGCTGGCCCGCGAATGCGGCGTCAGGTGCGGCCATTTCATCTCCGCGTACGCCAGCGCGTGCTGACACCAGGTCACCGGCTGCGGCTCAGGTGCGGCCCATGACTCAGGCTCCCCGGTCCCCGGGGCGAACGCCAGGGCCTTGCGGGCCGCGCGGACCAGCTCGGCGCGGTAACTGTCAGCCAGCGCCCGGGTCACGAACGACCGGGACCTGTCGCGGCCCGCGACACGCCAGCGGACCTCGAACGTCTTCCGTCCGGGCCCTGCGCCGGATCGCGAAGACCCGGACATCGAACGAACTCACCGGAATCCTCCCCTGGAAGTGACAGGAACCTCACGATCCCAGCCCCATCACAGGAAGAACTTCCCGGCTCCATGCGCCGCTGCCGTAATCCCGGACACGACCTGCCCTGTCAGCTCGTCCCCGGCCAGAAGCGGCCCAGCGATCGCGGCCCGGCACCCACCCCGGCAGCCAGCCTGGCCCGGTTCACTGAACCACCACCCGCTGGCCCGTCACATCCGCCATCACCGGCGCGCGGTGACCGCCGCGACCCGCCCGCCGGCATGCAAATATCGTGACGCAAGGTAATCGCGGACGAGACGCCACTCCTGCGAATACTCACAGATCGCCGAGTCTGCGCGAATGGGCCTGCCTCTTCGTCTTCGAGATGGCCCGGCGTTCTGTGCGGCTGCTTCGGGTGGGCCTGACTGCCGCCGGCACGGGGGGCCGGTGGCGGTCGGTGGGCTGAGAGTTGATGGGCGGTGGCCGATGCGTGCAGGGGACTGTGACCCCCGGCATATTCCCTGGGAAGGCGGGGGTGACGGTTTCAGCTCAGAGGCCCTGCGGCCACGAGCCGACGGGACTCGGCGATGCCCGGCAGCTGTCCGGAGCCCGGGCCTCCGGCGAGATCGCCGGGGGGGCGGCGGTGATGTTCGTCCTCGTCTTGTTCTTCATGCTGGCGGCGGTGAGCTGCTTCGGGCACGTGGGGCGGGGAGCGGCGGTGGTCGCCTGGGGCGGCTCGCTGGTGGCGCCCGTGGGCGCTTGCACCTGCATGGCGCTGCGGCGCCTGGGCGGGCGGGGCGGTCACCAGAGCCGCGAGCTCACGGGACACTGCGGTGCCCGGCTGGCCGGGGCGTGACAACCGCCCCAAAGAATAAGTCTGGATTCAGGCTTCTTGATATCTAGGTATGGGCCTGGGCCGGACCGGGAGGCTGCGATGACCCTCGCGCTCGGCAGCGTGCTGCTCCGCCTCCTCAACCTCGCCGGTGCCGCGCTCATCGCCGGACGCGGCCGCGCCGGGCGGCTGGTCGCCCTCGCCGCGCAGATCCCGTGGACCTGGCACGACTCGCGGGCGCGGCAGCCCCGCTTCCTGCTGCTGACGCTCAGCTGCGTGCCGGTGTAGGTGCGCGGGTGGCGGACAGCGCGGAACCTGGCCCGCCTGCCATCCGGCACGGCGGGTGGCTCGCCGGCCGCGGAAACGGCTGGCACCCCCGGTGGCGAGGCGATGCTCACCCTGGCCGGGCCGGCCGGCTCCGGGCTGCCCAGCGGCTGTCCTGCCCCGCCCCCGCATTCCCTTCGCCGGCCGCGTGATGGATCCATCTCCTGCTGGGGCTGAGCCGGCGCGCCACCCAGACCAGCCACCGGGACGCCGGGCAGCCGTAACCGTCGCCGAGCAGATCACCCGGCACTGCGCCGGTTAAGGACGGCCCCGCCACGCTCCCGGCCACGGCGAAGACCAGGCGGCCCGGCGGCCGGGCATGCTCCGTTACGGCCGGTCACCAGCGGTCGCTTTGGCCGGGGGGTCGAGCCGGGCGGGCCGGATGCGCTGGCCCTGGAGGGGTTCGGGTGGTCCGGCGGCGACTTCGGCTGCCCGGGCCAGGATCTTGGACAACAGGTCCAGCAGCTGTGCCCGTTCGCCGGGGGTCAGGGCGGAGAGGACGCTCCGCTCGACGGTGCGGATCCCGGGGAGCAGCTGGTCGGCGGTGGCGCGGCCGTCGGGGGTGATCTCGATCAGGACGCTGCGCCGGTCGCCCGGATTGGGGACGCGGCGGATCCAGCCGCGGTATTCGAGCAGGTCGAGCGTGGCCGTCATGGTGGCCGAGGCGACCAGGACCCGGTCGCTGACCTGTGAGGGGGTCAGCGGCGCGCCTGCCCCGTCGATGACGGCCAGGGCCGTCGCGGCGGCCTGCGGTATGCCGAAGGTCGCGGCGATGCGCAGGTCAAGCTCGCCCAGCAGGGCCTCGCCGGTGCGGCACACCGACGCGTAGGCCTCGGTGCAGGTGGCGTCGCCGCCGGGGTATTCGTCCTCGAAATCGGCGTCCACCCTGACCACGCCGAGCGAGGCCGGGGAGGGGCGGCTGCGGCCGCCCCTCCCCGGCCTCAACGGCCGCGCAGGTTCAGACATCCGTGTAGATCTCGATCCTCGGCGCGCCCTCGACCCCCGACTGCTCCATCCCGGCGCGCAGCGCCGGGTCGTGCGCGAAGCCGCCCGCCTGCTCGGCGGTGGGGAAGTCGTGGGTGATGAACAGGGCATTGTCATCGTCGGGGAGCTGCATCACCCGCTGGGCGGTGCAGCCGTACTGGGTTCGCAGCGGCTGGAGCTCGTCGTAGACCTTCCGCCATGCGGCGTAGTCACGGACGTTGTGCCGGACGGCAAGTGTGGCGCTCATGTGATCTCCCCCTCCGGGAGCGGAGGCTGCCTGCCTCCATGTACGGAACCTAACAACCTCTTAGCTCGGAGTCAAGATGTTCGACTCGGAATCTTGTATCTCGTAGCCGAGGTAAATTCTTGATGGCTGCGGGACCGCGCTCCCGCCGCCCGGGGCCGGCCGGCCTGCGACAGGATCACTGCAACTCCGGTCCCCAAAGACGGGCCGCAGCGGTTCTTCGCCGACTACCGCGCCCAGATCGATACCGAAGATCTTGCCAGCGGAGTGACGCTCACCCGGGTCACCGGATGACCACCCAGGCGTGCCGGGACGGATCGTACAGCCCGGAACCATAAGCACACATCCAAACCCGGGGATACCTAGGTAGCCTCGCGCTGGAATGCCTGATCCGGGAACCTCGTAGCTCTCGGTAGGGCCCCACTGAGACGGGACGGGCCTGTTCACACGCCCTGGCGGTCACCGTTCGCGGTGGCCGAGGATCGCAACACCTGGACGTGCGCCCAGTGCGGTCAAGTGTGCGGCGCTGGCGGCCGTCGTACGCGGGCGGCCGAGGATCGCAACTTCCTCGGCATCATTGGCCTGCTCATCTGCGCCGCGCCCGGGGGACCTGGCCGGCACGACGGCCGAGGTCCGGCCCTGGAGGCATTAACTGCTGAGCCGAGCGTCCATAACCGCCCAATTGTTAGACGGCGGTCAGACAGGCCCGGTTGTGACCTTCAGCGCTATGCGGCGTCGCCTATGACGAGGGTGCTGCGGGCTGCTTCGATGACCTCGCTGGTGACTACGGTGAGGTCGCTGGTGCGCAGGATGCGTTCGATTCGGACGAACAGCCGGTGAAGGAGCCGGAAGTTGCCGCCGGTGATGCGGGCGATTGCGGCGATGGCCTGGCTGTCGGTGAAGTCGGCGTCGTCCAGGGTGAGGCCGAGCTGGCCGTCAAGCCCCGGTCAGCCGGCTACCGCAGCGCGCGCGCTGGCCGCGCAGGGCCGGCCGCCCCCGGGCGGCGAGGAGCGTGGTTCCGCAGCCACCAGGAATTTACTTCGGTTACGAGATACAAGATTCCGAGTCAAACATCTTGACTCCGAGCTAAGAGTTCGTTAGGTTCCGTACATGGAGGCAGGCGGTCCAGCACGGCTGGTGGCTCGCCGGCCGCGAAGACGGCTGACACCCTCGGCAACGAGGCGATGGTCACCCTGGCTGAGCCGTATCTCGCCTCCGAGTAGCTTGAATTCAAGCTACTCGATACCTAGGTATGAGCCTAGGCCGGATCAAGGAGTGGAACGATGTCAGACACAGATCTCATACTGGTGAGCGGAGCGACCGGGACCACCGGATCGGGCGTGGCCTCCTCGCTCCTCGCGAAAGGATGGCGGGTGCGGGCGCTGGTCCGCGATGAGGCCAAGGCCGCCGGCCTGCGCGCGCAGGGCGCCCAGGTCGCGGTCGCCGACCTCGACCGGCCCGAGACCCTGACCGGCGACCTCCTTGACGGGGTGACCGGCGTCTACTTCCTCACCTGGAACGGGCCCACAGCGCTCCAGCAGTCCCGGAACCTTCTCCAGGCGATCAAGCGCTCGGGGCAGGCACCGCACATCGTCCGCCTCTCCGGTTACGCCACGCTGAAGAGCCGCATCATCTCCGAGCTCGCCAAGTGCGAGGACGAGCTGAAGGCCTCCGGCCTGCCCTGGACGATCCTCAAGCCGACCTTCTTCATGCAGAACGTGATGATGGCCGCCCCCACCGTGCGCGAGCAGGGACACATCTACTTCGACTGGGGGAACGGGAAGGCGGGGATGATCGATTCGCGGGACGTCGTCGATTGCGCCGTCGGCGCCCTCACCGGCCAGGCCAAAGCCATCCAGGGCCAGACCTTCGTCCTGACCGGGCCGGCGGCTATCGGCTTCGCCGACGTAGCGGCGATCCTGTCCGGCGTGACCGGGCGCACGGTCCAGTACGTCCCGGTGCCGCACCAGGCCGCCATCGACTCGATGATCGCCATGGGCGTGCCGCCGTGGATCGCCGAGGGCTACGGTGAGCTTGATGACGGGTTCGAGCATGGGTTCGCCGACCTGACGACCACGAACGTGCACGCGCTGAGCGGCCACGAGCCGCGCGGCTTCGAGCAGTTCGCACGCGACCATGCCGGGGTCTTCGCGCCAGCCCTGGCGCCCACGTCATGATCACGGCGGCCCTGCCAGACAGACTGCCAGCAAGGACAGCGATACCGGTGAGTACCCATCCCAGGCCGGGGACCCTCAGCCGCCGGCCCACCTGCAACCAGAAGGCGTGAGGGGTTCGTGATGGCCGCAGGCCCGACCGGTGCAGTCGCGGCAATCCACACTGCGTTCCGGCCAGACATGGCCGGAACCGGCGCTGCCGCGCCCGGTGCCGCCCCCGGCAGGCCGGGGCCGGAGGGCACGGCCGGGCGCCTGGCCGCATGAGGCCCGGACCGGCGCCGGGCACCGGGGGGAACGGCCCGGGCCGCCCCCCCGGCGCACCTGAGCCTCTCATCCGGGTCGGCGGCGACTTCGAGGACGAGTACCCCGGCGCCAGCGCGCTCGCCACCGAGTGCTACGCGAACCTGTACCGGGCCGCCACCATGTCGATGGAACTGCACAACCGGCAGACCCGCGA
>JBKQQQ010000209.1:0-4887 GCA_052144275.1 Streptosporangiaceae bacterium | reverse complement strand
GAGTACGAAGGCGGCGAGCAGTTCCTCGGTGACATTCTCGGCTCAGTTCTCGGCAGCGAATACGAGGGCGGCGAGTTCGAGGGCGGTGAGTACGAAGGCGGCGAGCAGTTCCTCGGTGACATTCTCGGCTCAGTTCTCGGCAGCGAATACGAAGGCGGCGAGTTCGAAGGCGAGCAGTTCCTCGGTGACATTCTCGGCTCAGTTCTCGGCGGCGAGATGGAGACCCTGCTTCCGGAAGCGCAGGAGATCGAACTCGCAACCGAGTTGCTTGAAATCGGCAGCGAGCAGGAGCTCGAACAGTTCCTCGGCAACCTGTTCCGGCGTGCCTCGCGTTCCGTCGGTGGCTTTATCAGGTCACCCGTCGGCCAGGCGCTCGGCGGCGTGCTGAAGAACGTGGCGAAGAAGGCGCTGCCGGTAGTGGGCGGCGCCCTGGGCTCGATGGTCGTGCCCGGAGTCGGCACCGCGGTCGGCAGCAAGCTCGGGTCTATGGCAAGTAGGCTGTTCGAGGTCGAACTGGAGTCTATGCCAGCCGAGGCGGCCGAGTTCGAGGTGGCTCGGCGTTTCGTGAACCTGGCGGCCTCAGCAGCGCGCCATGCCGCGCTTGCCCGGCCGCGTCCAGGAGTTAGCCCGCGGACGACGGCCAATGCGGCGGTCGCCGCGGCGGCTCGCCATCATGCACCCGGCGTGTACCGGATATTGCTCCGGACGATTAGCGGCCCGAGTACGGGGCGTCGCCCGATGGGCGTTGGCGGCGGTGTCCGTCGGCCGCCGATGCCCGGCAGGCCGGTCTCTCGCGGGGTGCCGCGCAGGCCGGTCTCTCGCGGCGTGCCCGGCAGGCCGGTCTCTCGCGGGGTGCCGCGCAGGCCGGTTCCTCGCGGGGTGCCGCGCAGGCCGGTTCCTCGCGGGGTGCCGCGCAGGCCGGTTCCTCGCGGGGTGCCCGGCAGGCCGGTTCCTCGCGGGGTGCCGCGCAGGCCGGTCTCTCGCGGGGTGCCCGGCAGGCCGGTTCCTCGCGGGGTGCCGCGCAGGCCCGTCTCCCGCGGGATGCCCAGCAGGCCCGCTTATCGTGCCACCCCCTCCCGGCGGATAGCCGGCGTTCAGCCGACCGGGGGATACCCCGCGAGGCGCGGTCCAGGCTACGTCTCCGGCTATCAGGGCGTGCCCTCTGGCCAGCGGCGTCGCCCCGGCGGCGGGTACCCGGCATACGGCCGCCGACGCCGCTACGGCCGGGGTTATGGCGACGGGTACGGCCCGTCGTACTGGACCGAGCCATGGACCGACGACGGCTACTACGACGTCTACGACGGTGACGTCCCTGCCGGCGGCGTCGAGGCGTCGGGGCAATGGGTCCGCCGAGGACGCCAGATCATCCTGTACGGGATCTGAGAAATCATGGCCGCGGCACAACTCGCCACCTGGATGCTGGAGCGCGAAGCGCGCGCCATGCTGGCTCGGCTCGACCGGGTCAAGCCGTTCGCGGTCCAGGAGACAATGCTGCCCGCCGCGGCCCTCTCACCCGCGGCGCAGACGGGAATCGAGCTCTACCTGATCAGTGGGCGGCGGACGCTCCGGAGGCAGATCCGCCGATACATCAAGTGGCTGCGTGGGACCGGGCTGGGCGCGGCGCCGGCCGAACAGCAGCGGAGGTTCACGTTCCTGCGGCTGCGGTTCAATCTGGCGCTGTCCCAGCTCGACCTGTTCTCCGACGCGGTCACGCAGCGGAGCGAGAATGAGACCGGGCTGTGGCTGTCTGGCCTGGACGTGGCCGCACAGGATGCACTCGACCTGCCCGGAGGGTACTTCCGGGCCCCGCCGGTGGTTTGCTACCTGCATCGCGGTCTGGGCGGCGCGATCCGGCGAGCGCGCACCCGGCTGCCTGGAGGAGGTGAGAACCCGGTGTCAATTATCCGCATCCCACGGGAGCGGATGATCGGCTACGGGATCGCCTCCTCCCTGGTACACGAGACCGGCCACCAGGCGGCGGCCCTGCTGGGCCTGGTCGAGTCGCTCCGCCCGGAGATTCAGCGGGCACGGCGGGGCGTGGCCGGCCCGGAGCGAGCCGCCTGGCAGCTTTTCGAGCGGTGGGTATCGGAAATCGTCGCGGACCTTTACTCGATCGCACGCGTCGGCGTGTCGTCAACGATGGGCCTGATCGGGCTGGTGAGCCTGCCACGCGCCTTCGTGTTCCGGATCGCGCCGGACGATCCCCATCCGTTCGCCTGGATCCGCGTCCATCTGTCCTGCGCCTTCGGCGATGCGCTGTATCCCGATCCGCAGTGGCGGCGGCTGGCAGCGGTGTGGACCTCGCTCTACCCGATCGGCCGCCTGCCGGCTGACCGGGTGCGTGTGATCCAGGCGCTGCTGGCAACCATGCCGGCGTTCGTCGGCCTGGTGCTCGGACACCGGCCCCGGGCGCTGCGAGGGCGTGCCGTCGGCGAGGTCCTCCGTACGGCGGACCGCTCGCCGGACCGGCTGGTCCGCCTCTATGAGGCCTGGACCGCGGACCCATCGGCGATCCGTAGGACGCGCCCCGCGCTGGCGTTTGCCGTGGTCGGGCAGGCCAGAGCCAGAGGCCTGCTCACCCCGGAGGGCGAGGACCGGCTGCTCGGTCGGCTTATCTCGTACTGGGCACTGCAGAGCACCCTCCAGGCGAACGCCAGGATCGCGGAGCTGCCGGGCGGCCCGCCGTCCGTGCTGGCGGCCGGCGGCACGGCCGCGATTCCCGCCGCCGGCCGCCACAGTCCCGGCCCCGCGCGCGGGACCGCGTCTCCGGCGCACTGGCCGAGCGCTCTCGCGTGGTCCGAGACCGCGCGTAGGTACAGGCTGCCGGGCCATGGAACCAGACCCTTGAGTTAAGGAGCATGCGAGATGACCACCACGATGACGCCTGAACAACAGCTCAACTTGGCCTTCAATGAAGTCAAGTCCACAGAAACAGCGCTCAAGAACAGCGAACAGGCCGAGCAGACCGCCCAGGCGCAGGCCAGCGATTCGACCGGCCTCGTCGCGGCGGCACGCCGCGCGCTGAAGAACACCGAAGCGCGGTACCGCGTCCTGTCCTCGGCCCAGGCGGAGTTCAACGAACTGAACGAGAAGAAAGATCGGCTAGACCAGGAGCTCGCCGACATTACGCAGGCAGAGGCCGTCCGCGACGCCACGCAAGCCGCCATCGCGCCGCTCAATGCCGCGGTGGCAGCGGTTACCCAGGTGATCACAAAGACGAACGAGTTCATAGGCCTAACTCAGCAGGCGAAGTCTGACGTAGATGATGCCGCGCAGACAGCAATCCCGGCGGCGAAGAAGAATCGGCTGGCCGCCAGCGCTCAGGCGCTGTACGAGAAGTGTACTGACCTCGAGCAGCTGCAGACTCAGCTCAATAGCTCTCTCCCGAGTCTCAACACTCAAGCTACCACGGTACAAACGGCTGCGACCACGGCTGCCGATTACGCGACTAGCCTGCTGCCGGATAAAGCACGCATCGAAGCGGAATTGACCAAAGTCAATAACAAATTGACGGCTGAGCCGCCCGCCGACACGATTTCCCAAGCCGGAGCAGAGCTTGACGCCGCGCAGCGTGCGTTCGACGACGCACCCGGTGCCGAGCGGCACGCCCAGGAGGTACTCAAGGTGGCCCGCGGGGCGCGGGAAGAGGCGGAGAAACGCAAGCGCGAGGCGCTGGAGCGGCGCGACGGAGCCGAGCGGCTCTTCATCAAAGGCATCGACATAAGCGGGCCTAATTCCGCAGGGGTTTTCACAGCGACGGCAGTCCTGGCCGAACCCATCCCATCCGGATGTGAGCTGCAGTGGTCGTCCAATGCGGGTTCTGTCAATCCGGACAAGGGCAGCAACGCGGTCTCCTTCGATACGGGCGGGCTGCCTCCCGGCAGCTACGACATCGAGGTGAGTCTGGTACAGACGACGCTATAGCGCCACACAGAGCAGAACACGATCGAGGAAGTGAGAAGCACCATGGCCATTAGAAGGACAGTCACCAAGCAGCCCGGTGGTCGTGCGCCCGTCCAGGTGACGATGCGCCGGGCCGAGGTTGACCCCACGCCCGATCAGGCGCTATGGGTAGTGATACGCAACAGCGCAGAATCGCTGTTGTTCGAGAACTACGCGGCGTTCATCGAGCCGATCATGTGCGGCGGCGGCCCTCCACGCGCGCAGGGCCGGTTCGATCACGTCCGCGCGAAGCTCCAGCTGCCGTTCCCCGATGTGGAGCCCTACCGGCTGCTTAAGGTCGCTACCGAGGTCTTCATGATGGCGAACTGCGGCGTTGTGATCGGCCAGACCGAACACAACCTAGACATCACGCGCGGGACGACGCTTGAGCATGCCGACTTCGATCGGCTGACAGACCACAAAAATCCAGCCGAGGACAGGCTCGCCGACGAGGAGCAACTCCGGCTGCTTCGCTCGACCACCGCGTCGCCGCAGGTCTCGCAGCAGTGGCAGGAGTACCTGGTGCGCATCGGGCAGGATCGCACCATCCCCTACCTCGACATCATCCGGCTTAAGCTTGGCGACTTGCAGATCCGGGCCGGGCGTGCGTTTGGCGCTCGGGAGTGCTACGGGATTCTGCGCAACAAGCTCACCCGCCCATGCCTGCTAGAGCTGATCTGGAACTACTGGCTCGAGGAAGGCATGCTGGTCCAGACCATGAACGCTATGAGCTGGCGATTCCAGAACCGGCGCGGACCACATGACCGCGACCCGCTCGCGCTAGTGGAGATCGACCCGCTACGCGGCCTCAACAACCTGCTCTGGGGCTGGGTGCAGGATGAAGAGCACCGGCTCACCATCCCTCGGCGCACCTATGAGTACGACCACGAGTACGGGCTCAGGCTAATCGGCAAGGCCGTTCCCGCGATCCGCGGGGCAGACTCG
>JBKQQQ010000208.1:0-8132 GCA_052144275.1 Streptosporangiaceae bacterium | reverse complement strand
ACCGGACGTTCCTGTCGATCTGCTCGGTACAGGGCGGCATGGAGATCGAGGAGGTCGCGCACACCAGCCCGGAGGCGGTCGCCCGTATCCCGGTCTCGCCGCTGACCGGGGTCAGCCACGAGAAGGCCCGGGAGATCGTCAGCGCGGGCCGGCTTCCGGACGAGGCGCTGACGGGCGCGGCTCAGCTGGCCGAGCGGCTCTGGACGGTGTTCACCGACGAGGACGCGACGCTGGTCGAGGTCAACCCGATGATCCTGGCCGCCGACGGCCGCGTGCTGGCCCTCGACGGCAAGGTCACCCTCGACGACAACGCCGCGTTCCGCCAGGCCGAGGACTTCGAGAAGTTCGCCGACCAGAGCACCACCGACCCGCTCGAGGCGCAGGCCAAGGCCAAGCAGCTGAATTACGTCAAGCTCGAGGGCCAGGTCGGCATCATCGGCAACGGCGCGGGCCTGGTCATGTCCACCCTGGACGTGGTGGCGCAGGCGGGCCAGCCGTTCGGCGGGATCAGGCCGGCGAACTTCCTCGACATCGGCGGCGGGGCGTCCGCCGAGGTCATGGCCAACGGCCTGGAGATCGTGCTGTCCGACCCGAGCGTGCGCAGCGTCCTGGTCAACGTCTTCGGCGGGATCACCTCCTGCGACGCGGTAGCCAACGGCATCGTCTCGGCGATCGCCATGCTGGAATCGCGCGGCGAGCAGGTGGACCGCCCGATCGTGGTCCGGCTGGACGGGAACAACGCCGCCGAAGGCAGGCGCATCCTGGACGAGGCGGCCATACCCGCGGTTGAGCAGGTGGCGACGATGGACGGCGCCGCCCGCCGGTCTGCCGAACTGGCCAGCACAGCGAAGGGAGCATGAGATGGCCATCTTCCTGACCGGCCAGAGCCGGGTCATGATCCAGGGCATCACGGGTTCGGAGGGGCGCAGGCACGGCGCGCGGATGCTGGCCGCGGGCACTGCGGTCGTCGGCGGCACCAATCCCCGCAAGGCGGGCCAGAGGATCGAGCTGAACGGCACCGAAGTCCCGGTGTTCGGCACGGTCGCTGACACCATGGCCGCCACCGGCGCCGACGTGTCCGTGGTGTTCGTGCCCGCGTCCGGCACCAAGGACGCGGTGATCGAGGCGATCGAGGCGCAGATCGGCCTGTGCATCGTGATCACCGAGGGCGTCCCGGTGCACGACACGGCGGAGTTCTGGGCGCGCGCGGTCGCGGCCGGCAACAAGACCCGCATCATCGGGCCGAACTGCCCGGGCGTCGCCTCTCCCGGCCAGTCCAACGCCGGCATCATCCCGGCCGATATCACCACCGCGGGCCGGATCGGGCTGGTCTCCAAGTCGGGCACGCTGACCTACCAGATGATGTACGAGCTGCGTGACATCGGCTTTTCCACCGCGGTCGGCATCGGCGGCGACCCGGTGATCGGGACCACGCACATCGACTGCCTGCAGGCGTTCGAGGAAGACCCGGAGACCGACGCGATCGTCATGATCGGCGAGATCGGCGGCGACGCCGAGGAGCGGGCCGGGGCCTTCATCGAGCAGCACGTGACCAAGCCGGTGGTGGGGTACGTGGCCGGGTTCACCGCGCCCGAGGGCAAGACGATGGGGCACGCGGGCGCGATCATCTCGGGCTCCTCGGGCACCGCGCAGGCCAAGAAGGAAGCCCTGGAGAAGGCCGGCGTCCGCGTCGGCAAGACCCCCAGCGAGACCGCCAGCCTCGTCCGCGACATCATGCGCGCACGCTAATCCGCCCGGCGCGCCTCCTGCGGTAGGGAGGCGATCGTTGCCAGGATCGGCTTTGTGAGCGTTTCCACCGAGGCACCGAGCAGGCCGAAGACGCAGCCCGCCCGGCCGCTGGTCGTCACGGGCGGCATCGCCGCCTTGGCGGCGGCCGCCAGCGGGCTGGCCGTGCTCACCACGCTCACCGCGATCGGCTGGATTACCGCGCCGCACGTCGGCATCGGCACCGGTCTCGGCGGGGTGCTGCGCACCGCGGCCATGCTCTGGCTGGTGGCGCACCACGTCGGCTTCACGGTCCGCGGCGTCGGCCAGATCGGCCTGCTGCCGCTCGGCCTGGTGCTGCTGCCGGGCTCGCTGCTGGCCATGGCCGGGCGCTGGGTCGTGCGGGCCGGCGCGGTCACCCGGCTGCGCCACGTCGGCTACGCGGCGGTCGCGCTTGCGCTGCCGTACGCGTTGCTGGCTGGCGCGCTGGCGGTGGCGAGCCGGACGGCTGTCGCAGCGCCCTCGCTGCTGCAGGCGGTGATCGCGTCCTTCCTGCTGGCCCTGGTGGCGGGCGGGCTGGGCGCCGCCCGCGGGCTGGCGCCGTGGTCGCGGCTGGCGAGCCTGATGCCGCCCAGGCCGCGGTCGATCGTCATGGGCATGCTCGGCTCGGCGGCCATCCTCGCCGCGGCGGGCGCGGTACTGACAGGCGCCTCACTCGCGGTGCACCTGCCTGAGGTCAAGGCGGCCACCGGCGCGCTCGCGCCCGGCGTGGGCGGTGCGGCGCTGCTGCTGCTGGCCCAGCTCGCCTACGCCCCGAACGCGGTTATCTGGGCGGTCGCCTACACCCTCGGCCCGGGATTCGCGTTCGGCACCGGCACCGTGGTCGCCCCGACCGGCTCAGTCCTCGGCCCGGTGCCGGTGTTCCCCTTGCTTGCGGCTCTGCCGTCGGAAGGCCGCCCTGGCGGTCCGGCCTGGGTGCCGGTCGCGGTGCTCGCCCTGCCGTACCTGGCCGGCCTGTTCGCCGGGATCGTTACCGTGCGGATCGCGCCGACCCCCGTGATGGAGGCGGCCCCGCTCTGGGGATTCGCCGCGGGAACGGCGGCCGGTGCCCTGGCCGGCCTGGGCGCGGCGTTCGCGGGCGGCCCGCTCGGCGACGGCCGCCTGGCCGCGGTGGGCCCGTCCGGGTTCGCCGTCGGACTGGTCGCGATCCTGGAGATCGGCGTCACCGCCGCCCTAGCCGCCGCCGCCACGAACTGGCTCATCCTCCGCCGGGCACGCGGCCCCCGGCCCGCCAGGGTCCCAGGGGGGTCTGGGGGGCCAGGGGGGCATGGGGGGATGGACTCCCCCCATGATCGGGGGGTCCGGGGGGTCGCCCCCCCGGGTCAGCACGACGAGACCGACGACGCCGCTGGTCACCGGATCTACATGAATCCGTGGGCAGCCGAAGACCCGGACGACTGGTAACCGGCAGGCCGGCTATCGAGGCCACCTCAGCTGAGGGTCAGCGGCCGACAGCCGCTACCGCTTTCCCGCATGCCCCATACGCCCCACACGCCCGCCCCGGGACCGAATCCGCCGGTCTGCCCGCGCCGGTAACAGCCACGCTGGAACATCGTTGCTGTCCCAGCGACAACAATGCTCCATCGTTGCCGTAAAGCCCGGAGCCAGGACCGTGCCACGGATGCCCGTGATAGGGGCTTGACGCGCACGCCAGCAGAGATCCACGACAGCCGCAATTGCGCGAAGCGTCTCCCGCGGAAACGTTTTGCCGCGGGACGGCTGGCTACTTGCCGTTCTGCAGCACGCTGATCTCGCCGCTCACCGAGTTGGTGAACTGGGTGTGGCACGCCTGCTGGGCCGCCACCGTGTTCGCGCCGCTCATGCACGTGTAGTACGCGTTCAGCTGAGGCCAGAACGCCGCCAGCACGAGCAGCCACAACGCGCTGAACGCGAGGCCGAGTCCGCCGAGCACGACGCCGCCGGCCGCCCAGCGCGGTCGGGCGGTGCCGCTGCGCCGCGCCTTCTTGCTCGCGGTGACGCCGAGCCAGATCGCGGCCACCGCAAAGAGCAGGGTGAGGACCGCCACGTAGACTCCGCGACGCAGGTTGCCCAGCCCGAGCATCAGGCCGACCAGGCTGAGCGCTCCCATCGTCAGTGCCGCCAGCGCCTGCTGGCGCACGGCGGGATCGGGGGGCGGCAGCTGCCGGCGGGCAGGCGGCATCCCTCGGGGTTGCGGCCCGCGCCCGCCCGGTGGCTGGTATCTGGCCATCGCCACCTATTCTGCCCCCTCCGCTGACCACCCGGCGACGTGCCATAGGGTGGCGCCGTGACCTCTCGGCTGGTGGTGCTCGTCTCCGGGGAGGGGACCAACCTTCAGGCCCTGATCGACGCGTGCCGCGACGAGGCTTACGGCGCGCAGGTGGTCGCGGTCGGCGCGGACCGGGGCGAGATCAACGCGCTCGCGCGGGCCGAACGGGCCGGCCTCCCCACCTTCGTCGTCCGCCTGGCCGACTATCCCGCCCGCGAGGAGTGGGACGCGGCCCTGGCCCGCAGCTGCGCCGGCTACGAGCCCGACCTGGTCATCCTGGCCGGGTTCATGAAGCTCGTCGGCAAGCCGTTCCTCGAGGTGTTCGGCGGCCGCTGCCTGAACACGCACCCGGCGCTGCTACCGTCGTTTCCCGGGACGCACGGCGTGCGGGACGCGCTGGCCCACGGGGTGAAGGTCACCGGCTGCACCGTCTTCATCGTCGACGACGGCGTGGACGCGGGACCGATCGTGGCGCAGGCCAGCGTCCCGGTAGCCGACGATGACGACGAGGCGACGCTGCACGAGCGGATCAAGGTGGCCGAGCGGTCGCTGCTCGTCGGCACGGTGGGCAGGATGGTCCGCGAAGGCTGGTCCGTCCGCGGCAGGAAGGTGAGGACCGGCAGTTGACTCAGATCCCGATCACGCGGGCCCCAATCAGTCGAGCCCCAATCAGTCGAGCACTGATCAGCGTCTACGACAAGACCGGGCTGGAGGACCTGGCGTCCGGGCTGCACGCGGCCGGCGTCGAGATCGTCTCCACCGGCAGCACGGCGGCCAGGATCGCGGCCGCCGGGGTGCCCGTCACGCCGGTGGAGGAGCTGACCGGCTTCCCCGAGTGCCTCGACGGGCGGGTCAAGACGCTGCATCCCAAGGTGCACGCGGGCCTGCTCGCGGACACCGCGAACCCCGCGCACGAGGCGCAGCTGGCCGAGCTCGGCATCGAGCCGTTCCAGCTGGTCGTGGTGAACTTGTACCCGTTCGAGGCCACGGTCGCCTCCGGCGCCACGGCGGAACAGTGCGTGGAGCAGATCGACATCGGCGGCCCTTCGATGGTCCGGGCCGCCGCCAAGAACCATGGGTCGGTGGCCGTCGTCATCGAGCCGTCCAGGTACGCCGACGTGCTCGCCGCGCTGGCCGAGGGTGGTTTCACCCGGGACCAGCGCCGCCATCTGGCCGCCGCGGCGTTCGCGCACACCGCCGCCTACGATCTCGCCGTCGCGTCCTGGTTCGCGTCCGGGTACGCCCCCGACGAGGTCGCGCGGGACAGCGGCTGGCCCGCGGTGGCGGGCGCCCTGTGGCGGCGGGCCGACGTACTCCGCTACGGTGAGAACCCGCACCAGCGCGCCGCCCTGTATGAAGACCTTTCTGCCGAACGGTCTGGGGTGGCCCGCCCCGCCGCCGCCGCGGGCATCGCGGCAGCGGAGCTGCTGCACGGCAAGGCCATGTCCTACAACAACTACGTGGACGCGGACGCGGCCTGGCGCGCCGCCTACGACTTCGCCGAGCCGTGCGTGGCCATCATCAAGCATTCCAACCCGTGCGGCATCGCCATCGGCGCCGACCTCGCCGAGGCGCACGCCAAGGCGAATGCCTGCGATCCGGCCTCGGCGTTCGGCGGGGTGATCGCGGCCAACGGGCCGGTGACCGCCGGGCTGGCCCGGCAGATCGCCGAGGTGTTCACCGAGGTGGTGATCGCGCCCGACTTCGACGCCGAGGCGCTGGATATCCTGTCCGCCGCCAAAAACATCCGGTTGTTGCGTTTGCCCGGGGGGACGACTCTGCTAGCCGGGGGGACGACCCCCCAAGACCCCCCCGCTCCTGGGGGGACCCATCCCCCCAGACCCCCCTTGGGAGGGGCCTCCGGCCCCCCCGGGCCCGCGGGGGTGCTCGCTGCGATGGAGTGGCGTCCGGTCAGCGGCGGGATCTTGCTGCAGTCGGTGGACCGGGTCGACCAACCTGGCGACGATCCGGCGAACTGGCAGCTCAAGGCGGGTCCGGCGGCTACCCCGGAGCAGCTCGCAGATCTTGCCTTCGCGTGGAAGGCATGCCGTTCGGTCAAATCGAACGCC
Source organism: Streptosporangiaceae bacterium (assembly GCA_052144275.1). Lineage (GTDB taxonomy): Bacteria > Actinomycetota > Actinomycetes > Streptosporangiales > Streptosporangiaceae > Palsa-504. The sequence continues at coordinate 2,030 of JBKQQQ010000208.1, read as the reverse complement.
ATCTTGCTCGCATCCGGCGGAGCCTCGGTCGGTGTCGGCATGGGCCAGGTCAACCGGGTGGATTCGTCCCGGCTGGCGGTGATGCGCGCGGGTGACCGGGCGGCGGGGTCGGTCGCGGCCAGCGACGCGTACTTCCCGTTCGCCGACGGCTTCGAGATCCTGGCCCAGGCCGGGGTGGCCGCGGTGGTCGAGCCGGGTGGCTCGATCCGCGATCACCTGACGATCGCGGCCGCCGAAGCCGCGGGCATCCCGCTCTACTTCACCGGCGTCCGGCACTTTTACCACTGATCCGAAAGGTCGACGCGTGACCGCACAGGTGCTCGACGGCAAGGCCTTGGCCGCGGAAGTACGGGCCGGCCTGGCGCAGCGGGTGGCCGCGCTGGCCGCGCGCGGTATCGTGCCCGGGCTCGGCACGGTCCTGGTCGGCGACGATCCCGGCAGCCGCGCCTACGTGAACGGCAAGCACCGGGACTGCGCGCAGGTCGGGATCGCGTCCATCCGGCGGGACCTGCCCGCCGACGCGACCCAGGCGCAGGTGGAGGCGGTGGTCGACGAGCTGAACGCCGATCCGGCCTGCACCGGGTACATCGTCCAGCTGCCGCTGCCGGCCGGGCTGGACGCTCCCGCCGTGCTCAACCGGATGGATCCGGCCAAGGACGCGGACGGGCTGCACCCGGTCAACCTCGGCAAGCTGGTGCTCGGCGAGCCCGGCCCGCTGCCGTGCACGCCGCGCGGCATCGCCGAACTGCTGCGCCACTACGGGGTGGCCATCGCGGGCGCCGACGTCACCGTCGTCGGGCGCGGGATCACCGTCGGCCGTGCCCTCGGCCTGCTGCTGACCAGGCGCACCGAGAACGCCACGGTGACGCTGTGCCACACCGGAACCAAGGATCTCGCCGCGCACACCAGGACGGCGGACATCGTGGTGGTGGCCGCGGGACGGCCCGGGCTGCTGACCGCGGACATGGTCAAGCCCGGTGCGGCCGTGGTCGACGTAGGCATCACCCGGACGGACGCGACCCCAAATAACCCCCCAAGGCTGGTCGGCGACGTCGCCCCGGACGTCGCGGACGTGGCCGGATGGCTGGCCCCCATGCCGGGCGGGGTCGGCCCGATGACCCGCGCCATGCTGCTGGCCAACGTGATCGAGGCGGCGGAAGGTTAAGGGCGCCCTAGCGCATGGACAGTCCAGCCGGCGTTGCGCCATAGGTCGGCGTCCAGGCAGCAGCGCGCGTCGATGATCACCCGCCGGGCGACGACCCCGGCCAGGGCGGCGGGGTCGATGGCCCGGTAGTCGGACCACTCGGTGAGGTGCAGGACCAGATCGGCCGCTTCGGCCGCCTCAGAAACCGACGGCGCGTACCGCAGGTCCGGCCGTTGGGCGGCCGCGCTGGGCATGGCCACCGGGTCGTGCACGGACACGATCGCTCCCTCGGCCACCAGCTGGTCGCAGACGGCTAGGCTGGGGGAATCCCGGACGTCGTCGCTGTCGGGCTTGAACGCGACGCCGAGCACCGCCACCCGCCTGCCCGCGAGCGAGCCGCCGGCCGTCTGGCGGGCCAGCACGACCACCCGGTCCCGGCGGCCGAGGTTGATCGAGTCCACCGTGCCCAGCAGGCTGACCAGTGAGCCCACGCCCAGTTCGGCGGCGGTGGCGCGGAACGCGCGGATGTCCTTGGGCAGGCAGCCGCCGCCGTAGCCGAGCCCGGGCGACAAGAACCGCCTGCCGATCCGCGCGTCGTAGCCGAGCGCCTCGGCGAGCGCTATCACGTCGCCGCCTGCCTCCTCGCAGATCTCGGCCATGGCGTTGATGAAGGAGATCTTGGTCGCGAGGAACGCGTTCGCGGCCATCTTGACTAGTTCGGCCGTCTCCAGGTCCATCACGAGCAGCGGCGTTCCCGCTTCGAGCGGCGCGCGGTACACCTGGCGGAGCCGGGCCTCGGCCCGGTCGGAGGCCACGCCGAGCACGATGCGGTCCGGAGCCAGGCTGTCCTGCACCGCGAACCCTTCCCGCAGGAACTCCGGATTCC
>JBKQQQ010000207.1:0-6433 GCA_052144275.1 Streptosporangiaceae bacterium | reverse complement strand
GCGGCAGCGTGCAGCCCGCGTCGCCCGCGGGCGGCAGCAGCGCGACCATAGCTAGCTTGCCGCCGCTGTAAGGAAGCCAGACCGCGGTCCAGCCGCCCGCCTGGACCGCACGGAACTGAAGGCCGGTCATGAACTGTGCCGTGACGTGCTGACTGGCGGCGGTGGTGAACGGCCCCGGGCTGGTCAAGGTGGCGTCGAAAGGAGTGGCCCACGCCGCGTGCATGTAGAGCGCGTCGGTCAGCACCCAGCCGATGTTGTTCAGGGAGCCAGGTGCCAGCAGTTGCGGGATCTGGCCCTTGGTCGCGGTCGCGATCGCCTGGTTGATCTCCTGCCTGGCCTGTTCGGGGTGGTGCAGCAGGGGCGCCTGCGCCACGCCGGCGTCGTAGCCGGTGGCGACGGCGTTCAGGTAGCTGCGTTCGGTCACCAGACCTGGGTCGGCCCATACCTGATCGCTGGTGTCCAGCGTTACGCCCGGGTCGGCGAGGTCACGCAGCGCGGCCGATCGTGCCTGCAGGCCGGCCTCGAGCTGCTGGCCGCCCGTCGCCGGCAGATGCAGCACGCCGGCCATGGCCCGCGCGGTGCCGCCGCGGGCGCCGAGATACGCCATGCCGAGCCCGCTGGCCAGGCTGGAAGGGGACAGGACCAGGTTGGCCTGCGGATCGGCCCGGCACCAGGCGCTGAGCACGTCGAGCCCGAACGCGGTGTCCGCCGCCCCATACGGACGCGGGTCCATCAAAGGTTCCCTGGCCGCTACGCCATGGGCCATGACCGGGGGCGGGATGGTGGCGGATCCGCATCCCGCCATCAGCAGCGCCGCCAGGGCCGCCCCGGCGGCGGCCCGGAGTTCGTTCTTCATGCGCATCTGACGGAGCGCGGGCCTCCGCGGTTGCGCGCGGATGATTACGCTGAGGTCAAGTTGCTGTAACCGGCGATGGCCTGGCGCCTTGATGACTACGCGGCCTCGCAGCGGCGGTGGCTGGCGGACTTATGGTGAAGGGACCAGGCCGAAAACAGATGGGAGCCGACATGGACAGCGCAGAGCTGCGCGCCGTGCAGCAGCCGCTCAAGGACGCCTACCGGGAGGACCCCGAGAAGGCGGTCGTCACATTGCGCGCGCACGGGAAGCTCGACGACGCCATCTCGTGTTCGGTGGAAACCGGCCGGGCGCTGGCCGTCGCGGGGCTGCATCCGGCGAGCGGAGGAGACGGATCGCTGCTGTGTTCGGGTGACATGCTGCTGCAGGCGCTGGTGGCGTGCGCCGGGGTCACGCTGCGGGCCGTGGCCACCTCGTTGCAGATCAACCTGGCCGGGGGCACCGTCACGGCCGAGGGTGACCTGGACTTCCGCGGGACGCTGGCGGTCAGCAAGGACGCGCCGGTGGGGTTCCGGTCCATCCGGCTGACCTTCGACCTGGACACCGACGCCAGCGCCGAGCAGGTCCAGACATTGCTTCGCCTCACCGAGCGCTATTGCGTTGTTTACCAGACGCTGGCGCATCCGGCCGAGCTGACGATATCCGGCTAGGAGGCGATAACGTGAGGGTCACGCCACGGGCGGGCAGATGATGCCGCCGTGGCTGTGGCTGTGGCTGGTCGGCGACCTGGCCGTCCTAATCCCGGCTGAGGTCAGCAACGAGCGCCATCAGCTCGCCCTCTACACCGGGCACGGGGAGATAGCGCCGCAGGTCACCGCGGGGATGCCGTATACGCTGCTGCTGCTGTTCACGATCTTGTCCGGGCTGACCTGCCTGATCTTCGCGGCGGGTGTGATCGCGACGTTGTTTCCGCAGCTGCGCGGCCGCCGGGTGGAGCGGCGCTTCGAGCTAACCGAGGATCCGAGCATCGCTGAGATGGAGGAATTTGTCGCGCGGTACGACCCGGCGATCCGGCTGCGGGCCACCACACGCGATGACCAGATGGCGCGGATCTATCCGGTCAGCTGGCGGACGGCCCGGATCGCCGTCTTCCGTCCGCTGCCCGAGCTATGGCGGCGCGACCGCGAGGCGGCGCAGGCTGTCCTGCTGCGCGAGGTGGCCCACCGCCGTCATGGCGACCAGCTCGTGGTCGGCCTGGCCAGCCCGCTCGTCTGGCTCATGCGCATCTGGGTGCCCGCCTTCGTCGTGCTGGCGCTGACGCCGGTCGTGGTCTATGCGGCGCTGGGCGGCGGGCTGCTGACCCAGGCGATCGCCGGCCAGGGTGCCTGGCAGCTGCTCCAGCCCATCGGACTGCTCATCCTCCCGGTCACCGCGCTGTGGCTCGCGGAACTCGACGCTGACCTGGTGGCCGCGCGGGTACTCGGAGTCGAGCCGGTACGGCGGGCACTGCAAGCGACCGGGGGCAGCCGACTGCTCGGGCTGCTTTCCGAGCCGCCGCGGCGGCTGCGGCTGTGGAGCGCCGCGGCCCGGCCGACGGGGACCTTCGCGCTGCTGGCGGCCTGGCCGACCGCGCTGGTCGCCCAGCTCCTGGTGATCATCGCCGGGGCCGCGGTCGCCTACCTGCTGATCAGCCAGTCGCTGCCGGACACCGGCCGGGACCTGCTCGCGGGCACGCATCAGTTCCTGCGCAGCAACCAGGCCCTGGTCATCGCCGCGATCATCCTGCTGCTACTGTGGCCGCTGCTGGCCCGGCCCTGGGACCGGCTGTGGTCCGGCGGGCCGGGCCCGGACGGGCGGCAGCCGTGGCGGCCCTACCTGGCCGCCGCCGTCGTCCCCGTCGCCCTGCTCGCCCTGTCCCTGGCTCCCCTCCCGGCCAGTTACGCCAGGCACGGCGCCACGCCGGCTAGTTGCTCGCGCCTGCTGGCGTGGCGGAGCGGCCCGGGTTTCGGGGATAAGGTCCAGGCGGAGACCACCCTGAACCGCTTGCTGTCGGCCCAGACTGCGGCCGACGCACGGAACGCGTTTGGCGCGCTGATGGCCGCGACGACCGGAGGGCTGCGCCACCCGCCGCCGGGCGCGGCCCGCGGTGGTTACGTCACGGCCCTGACTGATTTCAGGACCGCAGGGCTCGACCTGCGGGACGACCAGGTCAGCGCCGCCATCATCGCGACGGAGAACGGCATCACCGCCGACCAGACGGCCACCGCGATCCTGACCAGCCAGCTGACGCGGTGCCGCCACTGACGCGGTGCTGCCCTGACACTGGGCTGCCCCTGACACGGGGCTGCCCCTGACACGGGGCCTGCACGGTCGTCCGATCTTCCCGGTCACCGCAAGGTCGCCTGGGCGGCCTGCCAGGCTGCGTCGCTGAGCAAGGCCTGCCATGAGGTGAACAGCCGAAGCAGGCCCTGCCCGTACCGGGCGCGTAGGTCCGGGTTGACTGCCACGATGTCCAGTTCGTTGGCCGCGGTGAGCTCGGCGAAGTCCCGCCGCAGCCGCAGCGGCGGGCGGAGCACCGTGCCGGTGAAGCGGTCCTTGAACGGCCCCTCGCGCTCGGCGAGGTGGGGATAGGAGAAGCGGCGGTCGCAGCTGGCGTAGAAGTACACGAGTCGTTCGGCCTCCGCGCCGGTAATCGCGGCCAGCTCCGCCCGGCGGCCGAGGTCGCCCAGGGCGGCCGGGAAGCCGTCCGTGCCGTAATAGGCGTGGCACATCCCGGCGAGCCGCAGCGCCGGCCGTGCGCCCCATTCGGCGAGCAGTGCGTGGACACGCTCAAGATGGGTCAGCAGCGTACCGCCGGGATGCGCGATCCCGGCCGCGCCGCGCGAGGCCATAGCCTCCGCCACGGCCGCGATCCCGGGCCCCCCGTTCCTCAGGCCGGTGGTCATGTAGTGCCTCCTCTCCGCTGACACCCATCGTGTGAGCGGAGAGTGACCCAAGTCAATCCCCGGGTTCCCTCTCGCACGCGCGCACTGCGGGCGGGCGCCAGCGGGTTCCTGCTCAAGGACACCCCGCCCAACGACCTGCTGTCCGGGATCCGGGTCGTGGCGGCGGGCGACGCCCTGCTCGCGCCGAGCGTGACCCGGCAGCTCATCGGCGAATTCGTGCGCCGCCCCGACAGCGACCGGCCACCGCCGGCCACGCTGGACGTCCTGACCAGCCGCGAGCGCGAGGTGCTGACGCTGGTGGCCCGGGGCTGGTCCAACGCGGAGATCGCCGAACGGCTCTACCTCAGCCCGGCCACTGCCAAGACGCACGTGGGCCGGCTGCTGACCAAGCTCCAGGCGCGCGACCGGACCCAGCTCGTCGTCATCGCCTACGAGACCGGGCTGGTCACGCCGAGCGGGCACGGAGGGCTTCAGTAGCTCATTCCCGGGTAGCCAGCTGAGCAGGGAGGCCTGCCGTCCCGGAGGAGGAACCGCGCCCCAGTGAACCCACTGGTTAATCCGATATTTCTGGTCTGGCAAGTTAGGATTAGGCTGGCGCGTGAGTGGATACGATCCCGCCGATACCCGACCTTTTCTCCCGGGGAGGAACCGTGAGTAGCACCGACGCCTTCGTCGCCAACTCCGAGCAGTACGCGGCCGGCTTCGACAAGGGAGACCTGCCCTTGCCGCCCGCATCGCACACCGCGGTGGTCGCCTGCATGGACGCCCGGCTCAACCCCTACGGCGTGCTCGGGCTCTCCGAGGGCGACGCGCACGTGATCCGCAACGCCGGCGGAGTCGTGACCGACGACGTCATCCGGTCCCTCACCATCTCCCAGCGGCTGCTCGGGACGAACGAGATCATCCTCATCCACCACACCGACTGCGGCATGCTCACCTTCCACGACGACGACGTCAAGGCCCAGATCGAGGCCGACACCGGCATCCGGCCGTCGTTCGCGCTCGAGGCCTTCGGCGACCCGGACGCCGACGTGCGCCAGTCCATCGCCCGGATCAAGGCCAGCCCCTTCATCCCGGACAAGGACTCCATCCGCGGCTTCGTCTACGAGGTCGAGACCGGCCGCCTGCGGGAAGTCAAGGAGTGACATTGATATCGTGACCGGGTGACGACCGCAACGGAAACGAACGGAGCGGAAACGAACGAAACGGGCGGTGACGCCACCGCCCGTTCGGCCCGGCTCCGGCACCTGATCATCACGGTCTACGGGCTGTACGCCCGGCACGATGGCGGCTGGCTGTCGGTCGCGACCCTGATACGACTGCTCGCTGAGCTTGGGATAGACGAGTCGGCAGTCCGTTCGGCCATCTCACGATTGAAGCGGCGCGGCATCTTGCAGTCGCAGCGGTACGGCGGGTCAGCCGGATACCAACTGTCCGCCGAGGCCCTGGCCATCTTGCGCGAAGGTGATGCGCGGATCTTCCGGCGGCACCGGGCCACGCCCGCCGACGGCTGGGTGCTCGCGGTCTTCTCGGTGCCCGAGTCGGAGCGCCACCGGAGGCACGTGCTGCGGTCCGAGCTGACCAGGCTGGGGTTCGGCATGGTCGCGCCGGGGGTGTGGATCGTGCCGGCCCACCCGCAGGACACGACAGCCGAGACGCTGCGGCGGCTCGGACTCGACGCGTACGCCGACCTGTTCCGCGCCGATCACCTCGCCTTCGGCGATCCGGCCGACAAGATCCGCCGCTGGTGGGACCTTGACGAGCTCGAGCGCCAGTACGAATCGTTCATCCAGGCGCACGAGCCGGCCTTGCGGCACTGGGAACAGGAGGGCCCGCCCGGCGAGCGGGAGGCCTTCGCCGGCTACGTGCGGGTGCTGACCGACTGGCGGCGGCTCCCCTACCTCGATCCCGGCCTGCCCGCCGAACTGCTGCCCGGCGGCTGGGTCGGCATCCGGGCCGCCGATCTGTTCTTCGCCTTGCGCGCGCTGCTCGAGGAACCGGCGCAGGCGTACGTCAAGCGCACGGTCAGCGGGGACTGACCCGTTGACTGACCACCTGGGCGTCTTCTCTCAGTTGGCGGGACGGGTCGTGATGGGGGTGGCTACGGTCGCTGGTCATGAGCGGAGAAGAGGATGGCCGATGCGATCTGGCCCGGCTGGTGGTGCCGCGCTGCGGGTTGCTTGAGGCGACCGGTGATCCGTTCGAGCCGTACCGGCTCGTCGATGCGGACGGGGTAGTTGTCGGTCCGGTCGCGGCGTATCTGCGGGAGCTTCAGGCGTGCGGGCGGCCGGCCACCACGCAGCGGTCTTACGGGATGGACCTGCTGCGCTGGTTCCGTTTCCTGTGGGCGGCGGGGATTGGCTGGGACCAGGCCACCCGGGCGGAGGCCCGGGATTTCTGCCGGTGGATCCAGCTGGCGGCCAAGCCGGCTCCTGGCGCACCGGGGACAGGCGGGGCCCGGGTCCGGCGCGGAGGGAAGGAGGCGGTCAACCCGGTCACCGGGAAGCCGGCGCCGGCGGTGACTTATGCGGCCGCGACCCGGGCGCACTCTGAGAGCGTGCTGCGTGCCTTCTACGACCTGCACCTGGAGGCTGGGACGGGGCCGATGGTGAACCCGTTCCCGCTGTCGCGGAGCCGGCGGGGCGGCCGGGCGAATGCCCACCACAACCCGGCG
>JBKQQQ010000206.1:0-2583 GCA_052144275.1 Streptosporangiaceae bacterium | reverse complement strand
GCGGGTGATCGTCTCCGGGCGGTTGCGGCAGCGGTCGTATGAGACCAAGGAAGGCGAGAAGCGGACCGTCTACGAGGTCGAGGTCGACGATGTCGGTCCCTCGCTGCGGAACGCGTCGGCCAAGGTGAACAGGGTCGCCCGCTCCGGTTCCGGCGACGGCGGCTACGGCGGCGGCCAGCGGGGCTCCGGCTCCGGTTCCGGCGGTTCCGGCGGTTCCGGCGGCCGGTCCTCCGGCGGCCAGGGCGGCGCCGGCCAGGGAAGCGGGGGCGGCGGCTACGGCGGCGGGGACGCCGACCCGTGGGCGTCCGACAGTCCTGGCGGCGGCTACTCCGACGAACCCCCGTTCTAACACTGAAAACAAGCCAGACATACCGATAACCGACCATCCCCGCCGCGGGCGGGGCTCTAAGGAGCACCACGATGGCCAAGCCACCACTGCGCAAGCCGAAGAAGAAGGTTTGCACGTTCTGCCAGGAGAAGCTCGCCTACGTCGACTACAAGGACACCGGCCTGCTTCGCAAGTACATCTCGGACCGCGGCAAGATCCGCGCCCGGCGGGTGACCGGCAACTGCACGCGCCACCAGCGGGACGTCGCGACGGCGATCAAGAACGCCCGCGAGATGGCGCTGCTTCCGTACACGAGCACGGCGCGCTAGGGAGTCAGGCAGATGAGTCGTACACCGATGAAGCTCATCCTCACGCAGGAAGTGAGCGGTCTCGGCGCACCCGGTGACGTGGTGGACGTGGCCGCGGGCTACGGCCGCAACTACCTGATACCGCGCGGTTTCGCGATGAACTGGACCCGCGGCGCGGAGAAGCAGATCGAGCTGATCCAGCGGGCCAGGGCGGCCAGGGAGATCCGCGGCGTCGAGGACGCGAAGGTCGTGGCGGCGCAGCTTGAGGGCCTGCAGGTGCGGATGCGGCGGCGGGCCGGCGCCAGCGGCAGGCTGTTCGGCTCGGTCGGGCCCGCGGACATCGCGGCCGCCGTGCGCGAGGCCGGCGGCCCGGAACTCGACCGTCGCCGGATCGAGGTCCGCGACCCGATCAAGACCGTGGGCTCGCACCAGGTCCGGGTCAGGCTGCACCCCGAGGTCAGCGCCCCGGTCGACATCGAGATCACCGCCAGCTAACCCCGGCCGCCTGTCGGCGGCCCCGTCCCACGGTCAGCGGACGCCCGTGCGCGCTGGCGCCCGTGCGCCCCGCGCCGTCGGGCATGGTTGCGGCACTGTACCCCGAAGAGCGGGCAGGCTGTCACAGCTATGCCTATCGCCGGAAGCGCAGAAGGCCGCGTAGATCCCGGATGCGGGTGGCCAGGCCGGATCCGGGGAGATCCTCTGGTTTGCCCGCGGGGCGCGTCGGCTAGCCGGGCGGGTTCGCGTACCTGGATGCCAGCCGGGCTAGCTCTGGGTCGATGTCGCGCACCATCGCCCAGACCTCGGCGACCCGTGCCTCCAGACCGGAGGAATCCGCGCTCTTACGATCGGCGTCGAGCTGGTCGATGGCCTCGGCCACGCGCCGGATAGCGGACTCGTCTATCGAACACACCGTCGAAGATTATCAGGTCGGCGGTGCCTGTAAGCATGCTTCCGCAAGCCTGGTTATCCACAGGCCTCGGCGACCTGCCTGTGGACAAAAATTGTGGATAACCAGCCCGGGAAACCCCCGCGAAGTTTTTCTTCCACACAGCCGGTGGATCACGTTTTCCCTGTTCGTAGGGGTTAACTCGGCTGCGGGTTGATCGTTTCCACAGTTCTTTCCCCAGGCTGCGCACAACGTAGCCGGCGTGTCTGCACACCTTGTCCACACCATCGTCCACGGCACGACTTGGTGCCGGGCATGGCGGGCCGCCAGAATGTCAGAGCCATCGGCTACAACGGTGTCAGGCGAAGGTAGGAGTGCGTTCGTGCCGCATTCACTCACACGGGGGAGGAGGGGCAGGTGAGCGTCACCGAGATTTCTCCGCGGAGTGACGATTTCGAGCGGACCCCGCCGCACGATGTCGCGGCGGAGCAGTGCGTGCTCGGCGGAATGCTGCTCTCGAAGGACGCCATCTCGGACGTGATCGAGGTGATCCGGCCGGCCGACCACTACCGGCCGGCCCACCAGCTGATCCACGAGGCCATCCTCGACCTGTACGGCCGGGGGGAGCCAGCGGACGCGATCACGGTCGCCAACGAGCTCACCAGGCGCGGCGAGATCGCCCGCGTCGGCGGCGGCCCTTACCTGCACACCCTGATCGCCTCGGTGCCGACCGCGGCCAACGCTGGCTACTACGCGCGCATCGTCCGGGAGCGCGCGATCCTGCGCCGCCTGGTGGAAGCCGGCACCAGGATCGTCCAGTTCGGCTACGCGGGCGAGGCCGACGCCGACGACCTCGTGGACCGGGCCCAGGCCGAGGTGTACGCGGTCACCGACCGCCGGACCAGCGAGGACTACCACGCGCTGTCGGAGATCATGCCGGGCGCGCTGGACGAGATCGAGGCCATCGGCAGCCGCGGCGGGGACCTCACCGGCGTGCCCACCGGATTCACCGACCTGGACCACCTCACCAACGGCCTGCACCCCGGCCAGATGATCGTCAT
>JBKQQQ010000205.1:0-9254 GCA_052144275.1 Streptosporangiaceae bacterium | reverse complement strand
CTAGGTCTTGATTAGGTGATTCGTGCGTATTTCCCGTGCTATTTTCAGCGCGGCGGTTGCCGCCTCATCGGCCATCGGCCTGGTCACCGCCGTAGCCACCTCGTCAGCCGCCGACGCCGCCGCCGCGGTCAATTACGTAGCTCTCGGCGATTCCTACAGCTCGGGGCTGGGTGCCGGGGATTACATCTCGTCCAGCGGCAGCTGCGATCGCAGCACGAGGGCCTATCCGGAACGATGGGCCGGCGCGAACGCCCCGGCCTCCTTGGTCTCGGCGGCCTGTTCGGGCGCCACCACGGCGGATGTCCTCAGCAGCCAGCTATCGGCGCTGAGCGCGAGCACCACGCTGGTCAGCATCACGATCGGCGGGAACGACGCAGGCTTCTCCAGCATCATGGAGACCTGCGTGCTCAGCTCAACCAGCTCATGCGTGAACGCCGTCTCGAACGCCGAGGCCTTCGTCGCCAGCCAGCTGCCAGCCAGGCTCAACACCACCCTGCAAGCCATCAGGGCCGACGCGCCCAACGCGGAGATCGTGGTGCTCGGCTACCCCGACCTGTACGACTTGTCCAAGTCGAGCAGCTGCATCGGCCTGAGCACCACGGACCGTACCGCGCTCAACGGGGGCGCGGATGACCTGGACAGCGCCCTGGCCCAGGCCGCGAAGACCAACGGCGACACGTTCGCCGACGTCCGCGGCCAGTTCGCCGGACACGAGATATGCGACTCCGGCAGCTGGCTGAATTCGGTCGACATCTTCGCGATCAGCTCGTCCTACCATCCGAACGCATCCGGCCAGGAGCTGGGTTACCTGCCCGTCTTCACCGCAGCCGCGGGCTAGCCGGACGGTTCGCGGAACGCCTGGCGGATCGCGCGGGCCTGCCGTGACAGGGTGTCGATCTCGGCGATGCCGTGCTCGTCCGCAGCGGTCCGGGCGAGCATGTCCAGGTGCTGCCGGCTGACCTCGGCCAGCGCCGCGGCCTGCCGCCAGTCGCGGTAGGCGGCGTCGGCCTCGCGGACTTCGGCGGCGTAGCCCTCCAAGGCGGCGACCCGGGCAGCGATGCTGGCGTCGGCGAGCCGCGCGGCCTGGACCTGGTAATCGAGCACCGCCGCGGTCTGCGGGCCCGCGCCGTCGGCGGGCACCTCGGCCCGCCGCGCGCGGAGCCGGGCCTGCTCGCGCAGCGCGAGGGCGATGTCCCATTCCTGGCCGGCCAGAGCCAGGCCGGTGGCGGGGGCGTCGAGCAGGCCGACCCGGTAGATCTCGGCGGAGGTCACGCCGTCGACCGCATCCTGCGTGCGCCGCAGCAGCACCCTGGACCGCGCGTCGAAGTCGGCGGCGGTCAGGTAGCGCCCGTGGTAGGTGCGCGCGGCCACGTCGGCGGGCGCCCTGCCGCCGGGCTGGCCGAAGCGGACGATCCGGGTGACGAACACCACGGCGGTGATGATCGCGAGGATCTCCGCGAGGAGCAGCCCGTAACGGCCAGAAGCGGACTGCCAGCCGACCGGATCGGAGAAGATCAGGGTCCCGATGGCCAGCGGGGTGGCGCCGCCGACGGCGATGAACGCGGCGGCGGTCATGCCCATGACCGCTCCGTCGATCGTCGCACCGCGCTTGTCGGGGTCAGTGGGCAGGTAGTCGCGGTTCCGGGCGGGCCGGGCGCGGCAGGCGGGGGCCAGCAGCGTGCCCGGGGCGGTCAGCAGCGCGCGCTCGGGGCCGGGAATGCCGGGATCGACGGCGGGCCGTCGCAGCATGGCGTCAGCCCAGGCCGAGTCGCGCTGGTCATCCATCGGCCGGCTCCGGAAGGCAGGTGACGTGCCTCCAGGATAACGCCCCTGCCCGGTCAGTCCGGTGCTCGCGCCGGCACCTGCTCGGTGACGGGCGGCGGGGCCGAACTGGTGCCCGCCGGCAGCCGGCCGGTGAAGGCCAGCGCCACCAGGGCCACGGCCGCCGCGGCGGCGAACGCGGCGGTAATGCCCAGCCGAAGGTCGCTGCCCGCGGCGGCGGCCACGGCCGCGCCGCCCACGCCGATGCCGATCGCGGTGCCCAGCACGTCGGCCAGGTTCAGTGACGCCGAGGCCTGTCCCTCCTGCCCGGGCAGCGCCTCCCGCAGCATCATCAGCGACAGCGGCGCATACGCGAGCCCCATGCCCAACCCCGCGACGGTCCAGGCGGCGAGGCCCTCGGCCACCGGCACGGCCGGCTGCAGCATCAAGACCATCCCAGCGATGCCGGCCAGGATGATCACCAGCCCGATACGCACCAGACGGCGCGCTTCCCAGGTGTCACTAAGCCGGGCCTGGGCCCAGGCGCCAGCCGTCCAGGCCAGCGTGGCGCCGGTGACGGCGATGCCGGCCACCACCAGGCTGCGGTGGCGCACCGCCGTCACCGCCAGCGTCACGTAGGCGTCGGCGCCGAAGAACGCGAACGTGAGCAGGCCCCGGCTGGCGATCGTGGCAGGGAGCCCGGGGCGTCCGGTCAGGGTCCCGGGCGGGACCAGCCGGCGCAGCGCGGGCAGCCCGGTCACGCCGCCGGCCGCGACCAGCGCGAGGCCGGCCAGTACCGCGCCGGACCCGGCCGCCAGGGTCAGGCCGGCCAGGATCATCGCCGCCCCGGCGGCCGTGCGGAGGCCGTCGGTCAGCCGGTGCTCCTGCGCCTCGGAGGCGGCGGGCGGGCCGAGCCGGATCAGGGCGGGCACCGCGATCGACCCGGCCGCCGCGACCACCGGCAGCAGCCCCAGGAACACCCACCGCCATCCGAACAGCCGCGCCACCTCGGCGCTGATCGCCGGCCCGGCCACGCCAGGCACGACCCAGGCGGTGGACAGGACCGCCATCATCCTGGCCCGCAGCGTCTCGGGCAGGCTGCGGCCGATGGTGACGTAGGCCACCGAAGGCACCGCTCCCGCGCCCAGGCCCTGCAGGACCCGGCCCGCCACCAGCACGTCCATGGACGGAGCCAGGCCCGCCACGGCCAGCCCGGAGCCGAACAGCACCACCCCGGCCACGAACGGAACCGCCGGCCCCCTCCGGTCGGCCTCCCGGCCGGCCGCCACGATGCCGACGACGCTGCCCAGCATGAACCCGCTGAACACCCAGCCGTACAGGCGCAGACCGCCCAGGTCCCGGGCAACCACCGGCATCACCGTCACCACGGCCAGCGCTTCGGACGCGACGAAGGTGATCGTCAGGACCAGGCCGGCGGTCAGCGCCCGCCGCTGCGGCGCCCAGAGACCCGGAACCTGGCCCCCGCCCATCGGGTGTCAGCGGCGCCTGGTAAGCCGCCTGCGGTAGACGATGCTCCCGGCGCCGGCCAGTATCGCCGCCGCGCCGAGTACGAAGAGCAGCCCGTCCTGCAATCCGGCCGTGCCCCCGCCGCCGGTGACCGGGGCGACGGTCGGGACATAGCTGGTTACCGAGGTGGCCGGGGCGGTGACCGTTTCGGTCACGGTGGCTACGGGCGTGGCTGTCGAGGAGGAGGTCACGCCGGGCGTACCGGAGGCGGTGGTGTGGGTGGAGGACGCCGTGGTGCCGGAGGAGGGGGTGCTGCCATCGGAAGCGGGCGCGGTGAGCGCGCCCGAGATGCTCACTGACGGCGTGAAAGTGGGCACAGTCGGCGTCGAAGTGGACCCGCTGCAGGCCGAAACGGCCACGGGAGCCAGCAGGGTCAGGGCGCCCCAGCACACGGCGGTCAGCCTCGCGCGAAACGCCGTCCCCGCGATCGTGGTGCGCACCTTCATGGGACCTCCTCATGCGCCCGGCAGATGACCACTGTTTTTCCCGGTCCCGGCGTCAGGAACCGTTATTGGCAGGGAAAAGGCGTGACCGACCCGGTCGCCGCCCGCGCCGCGGCAGGCAGGTCCCCCGAAAAACGCCGACGGCCATAAAGGCGTGGCCGGCGGCCGGCGCAGACTGCAATGGCCTGTTTACCATCGGAATATTAGGCTAACTGAGTAGAACATCCTGGGGAAGGGCGGCGGCATTGGCGGCGTGGCGGCGCATAGCCGGGTTCCGCGTGGTCGTGTCCTGGCCGCAGGCTGGCTACGCCGCGCCGCCGACCCCGGTACGCAGCCTGCGCGCCCGGCTGGCCGGGATCGCCGGTGCCCTGCTCATCGCGGCCGGGGCCGCCGCCCTGGGCGTCGCCGTCGGCGCCCAGGTGCACGCGCCGCAGCCTTCGAAGTCGGCAGCGGGGGTCATCGGTTCGGCCCGCGGGCCGTCGCTGCCGCGCTCGCTGCCGGTGTCGGTGGATATCCCGGCCATTGGCGTGGACACGAAACTGTTGCACCTGGGGCTCAACTCCGACGGCACGATCCAGGTGCCGTCGCTCGAGACGAGCTCCGATAGGGCGGCGTGGTACAAGTACTCGGCGACACCCGGCCAGATCGGGTCATCGGTCATCGAAGGTCACGTCGACACTGTTCAGGGGCCGGCCGTCTTCTTCCGCCTCGGGGCGCTCCGGCCTGGAGATACCGTCAATGTGACCCTCGCCGACGGGATCACGGCTATTTTCCGCGTCACGGGCGTGCGCGAGTACGTCAAATCCAGATTTCCGGCGAAAGCCATTTACGGCGCGACCGACTTCGCCGCCCTGCGGCTGATAACCTGCGGCGGCGCTTTCGACTACGCCACCGGCCACTACCTCAGTTCCACGGTCGTCTTCGCGTCCCTGACCTCCTCGCGGCCGGCCCGCGGCCAGGCCGACTGACTACAGCAGGGACAACTGCCCCTCGATGTCACGGCGAACCGCCGCTGGCAGGGGCGCCGGGGCGTGACACCAGGCTCGTTCGGCCAAAAAAGGGCGGACCAGCCCAGCGGCCGGTCCGCCCCTGAGTCAGACTCCCGCCGCCGCGGCCAGCGCCCGTCCGGTCAGCACCCTGGCCAGGTGCCGGCGGTAGTCGGGTGCGCCGTGCAGGTCGCTCGGCGGATTCGTGCCCTCGTCCGCGCGGCCGGCCGCGGCCCGCAGCGCGTCTCGGCTGGCCTCCGCCCCGGCCGCGGCGCTTTCCGCCGCCGTGGCGCGGACCGGAGTCGGGCCCATGTTGGTGAGCCCGATCCTGGCCTCGGCGACGGACCCGTTGGACCGCCGGACCAGCGCGGCCACGCCGACAGTCGCCCACGCCTGCGCGGTGCGGTGGAACTTCTCGTACCGGTAGCCCCATCCGGATCCGAGCTTGGGCACCCGGACCGCGGTCAGGATCTCGTCGGGCTCCAGGGTCGAGGTCAGGTAGTCGACGAAGAAGTCCGCCGCGGGGATCTCGCGCTCGCCGCCGGGTCCTCTGGCGATCATGGTGGCGTCCAGCGCCAGCGCCACGGTCGGCAGGTCACCGGCTGGGTCAGCGTGCACGAGCGCGCCGCCCAGCGTGCCGCGGTGCCGGACCGCGGGGTCGGCCACCGTGGCGGCGGCCTGCGCCAGCAGGCCGCAGTGCTCGGCGACCAGCGGGTCGTGGACCAGCTGGTAATGCGTGGTCCTGGAGCCGATCACCAGCACGTCCCCCGCATCGGTGACGCCGCGGAGCTCGGCCAGGCCACCCACGTCGACCAGCAGTTCCGGGTAGGCCAGCCGCAGGCGCAGCAGCGGAAGCAGGCTCTGGCCGCCCGCGATGACCTTCGCGTCGTCTCCGCCGCCGGCCAGGGCGGTGACCGCCTCGTCCAGCGAGCCGGGGCGGACGTAATCGAACTTGGCCGGGATCATGCTGTGCCTCCTGCTCGCCTCCGGGGCGCCTTAAGGCGCCGCCTTCCCTCGTCGCTCGTTCCTCGCACCTGGGGTGGGTTCGGGGGAAAAAACACCGTCCAGGCGGCGCCGCGCCCCTTCGGCTCACTCATGCTGTGCCTCCGGTCTGCTGTGCGTTGCTCTGGGCGTTCTGGATCGCGCGCCAGACCCGTTCGGGCGTGCAGGGCATGGGGACGTCGTCGATGCCGAGCGGCCGCAGCGCATCGACGATCGCGTTGACGACCGCGGGGGTCGAGGCGATCGTGCCCGCCTCGCCGACGCCCTTGACGCCCAGCCGGTTGGCGGCCCGGCTCTCGGTCCGGCCGGTGACATAGGACGGCAGGTCGGCCGCCGACGGGACCAGGTAGTCGGCCAGCGTGGAGGTGACCAGGTTGCCGTCGTCGTCGTAGACCGCCTCCTC
Organism: Streptosporangiaceae bacterium; assembly: GCA_052144275.1. Taxonomy (GTDB): domain Bacteria; phylum Actinomycetota; class Actinomycetes; order Streptosporangiales; family Streptosporangiaceae; genus Palsa-504. The sequence continues at coordinate 3,132 of JBKQQQ010000205.1, read as the reverse complement.
GTACAGGGCCTGCGCGATGCCCTGGGCGAGGCCGCCGTGGACCTGGCCCTCGACGATGAGCGGGTTGACCACCGTGCCGATGTCGTCCACGCACACGTACGAGCGGATCTTGACGAAGCCGGTCTCGGTGTCGACCTCGGTCGCGCACAGGTGGGTGCCGTGCGGGAAGGAGAAGTTGTCCGGGTCGTAGGTGGCGTCGGCGTCGATGCTCGGCTCGACCCCGTCGGGCAGGTTGTGGGCCGCGAAGGCGGTAAAGGCGATCTCGCCGATCGTGACGCCCTTGTCCGGGTCGCCGCGGACGGCGAACCTGCCCGGCGACCACTCCAGGTCGTCGGCGGAGGCCTCGAGCATGCCCGCGGCGATCACCTTGGCTTTCTCGATCACCTTGTCGCAGGCCGAGACCAGGGCCATCCCGCCCACCGCCAGCGACCGGGAGCCGTAGGTGTCCATGCCCTTGGGCGAGACCTGGGTGTCGCCGTGCAGCACCCGGATGTCCTCGAACGGCACGCCGAGCTGGTCGGCGACGATCTGGCTCCACGCGGTCTCATGCCCCTGGCCGTGCGCGCTGGATCCGGTGACGACCTCCACCTTGCCGGTGGGCAGCATCCTGATCGAGGCCTGCTCCCAGCCGCCGGCGGCATACGCAAGCGAGCCGAGCACACGGGACGGGGCCAGCCCGCACATCTCGGTGAAGGTGGAGATGCCGATGCCGAGCTGCACCGGGTCACCGCTGGCCCGCCGCTGCTCCTGCTCCTTGCGGAGCTCGTCGTAGCCGAACAGTTCCTTGGCCTTGGCCGTGGCCGCCTCGTAGTTGCCTGAGTCATAGGTCAGGGTGGCGATGGTGGTGTACGGGAACTCCTCATGCTTGATCCAGTTCCGCTCCCGTACCACCAGCGGGTCGACGCCCAGGTGCGCGGCGAGCTCGTCCATCATCCGCTCGATGGCGAAGGTGGCCTCGGGCCGCCCGGCGCCCCGGTAGGCGTCCGTCGGCATCTTGGTGGTGAAGATCCCCGTGCACTTGAACGAGTAGGCGTCCATCTTGTAGATGGCCGGGAACATGAAGGCGCCGAGGAGCGGGACGCCCGGCGTGACCAGCATGAGGTAGGCGCCCATGTCGGCGAGCAGGTCGACGTCCAGGCCACGGAGCCTGCCGTCGCTGTCGGCCGCGATCCTGATCCGCTGCCACTGGTCACGGCCGTGGTGCACGGTCATGTTGCCCTCGCTGCGCGACTCGGTCCACTTGACCGGCCGGCCCAGCTTGCGGGCGATCAGGACGGCCAGCACCTCTTCGGCCGTGACCTGGAGCTTGGATCCGAACCCGCCGCCGACGTCCGGCGCGATGACCCGGATGTTCTGTTCCGGGATGCCGGTGACCAGGGCGAGCATGACCCGGAGCACATGCGGGATCTGCGTCGCTGACCAGAGGGTGAACTCCCCGCCGACGCAGGAGCAGACCACCGCGCGCGGCTCCATCGCGGCCGGGATCAGCCGCTGCTGGCGATAGGTGCGTTCGATCACGACGGGCGCGTCGCGGAAGGCGGCGTCGATGTCGCCTTGGGCGAAGGGCCATTCGAAGCTCTTGTTACCCGCCTCGTGGACCTTGGGCGAGGCCTCGTCCAGGGCCGTCCTGATGTCGAGCACCGGCGGAAGCTGCTCGTAGTCGACCTCGATGGCGGCCAGGGCGTCGGCCGCGGCGTAGCGGTCGCGGGCCACCACGCAGGCCACTGCCTCGCCTACGTACCGCACCTCGTCCACCGCCATCGGCGGGTGCGCCGGGATCACGATGTCCGGGGTGACCGGCCAGGCGCAGGGCAGGCTACCCTGCTCGTCGGCGAAGTCCGCGCCGGAGTAGGCGGCGATGACGCCCGGCTCGCTGCGGGCCGCGCTGACGTCCACCGAGGTGATCCGGGCGTGCGCGTACGGGCTGCGCAGGAAGGCGATGTGCAGCATCCCGGGCAGCGTGATGTTGTCGGTCCAGTTGGTCTGGCCGGTGATGAGGCGTTCGTCTTCTTTGCGCAGGCGTGCCTTGCCGAACTCTCCGGCCGGCGCCTGCGGCGCCTCGGTCTGCGCGGTCATTCGCTCACTCCCGCCTCGGCGGCGCGCCGTACGGCGCGCACGATGTTCTCATAGCCGGTACAGCGGCACAGGTTGCCTTCAAGACCCTCGCGGATCTCCTCGTCGCTGGGGTGCGGATTCTCCCTGAGCAGGTCGGACGCCGCCATGATCATCCCTGGCGTGCAGTATCCGCACTGCAGCGCGTGCTCCTCGTGGAAAGCGCGCTGGAGCGGGTGCAGGCCGCCGTTCGCCAGGCCCTGAATGGTGGTGATTTCCGCACCGTCCGCCTGGACGGCCAGAACGGAACAACTCTTGACCGACTCTCCATCCAGCAGCACCGTGCATGCGCCGCAATTCGACGTGTCGCATCCGATGGGAGTCCCCGTCTTGCCCACGACTTCTCTTAGGTAGTGGACAAGCAACATCCGAGGCTCGACGTGATCCGCATACTTCACGCCATCGACGGTGACGGTGATCTCTGCCATGCGATCTCCTCCCCTGACGAGCAGGACGTATTCCTGGTGCAAACCTAGGACTACCAGCCCCCACTGCACCAGTACCACGGCGGGTCCTGATTTTAGACACGCGAAACTAACGCCTGCTCAGCACATTCGGGCCGGGAAACCCGCGGCCAATCGGCGGTCGTATAGCAATCTATAGTTGCGCCAGTAAATTGGAAATTGCTCCCATTCAGGAGGGTCTCCGGTAGCCGTCTGTGAGGAAGTCCTGAGCGCTTGCGGCGGGATCAGCGGGCGTTCGCCAAGCCGGGCGTGAGCGCGACGGCGGATAACGGCAGCAGACCGGTGGAAGTCACCGGCGCCGCGCCTGGCGCGGCACTCCCGAATGGAGAAACATCATGTCTACCGATACCGCTGACGCCGGGACCGTCCTGTGTAAGCTCGAGCCCCGACCTCACATCTGGGACCTGGGCGGCACGATGACCGCCTCCTTCGCCGACAAGACGAACCCGAGCGAGCCGGTCGGCTTCATCGACTCCAACCAGGTGCTGCTGGTCACGGTCACGGTCACGCTTACCGGCAGGATCCGGTACTACCTGTGCGACACGACGCTGTGCGT
>JBKQQQ010000204.1:0-13755 GCA_052144275.1 Streptosporangiaceae bacterium | reverse complement strand
CGTCGGGTGCGCGGCGCCGGTCCGCGCCCCGTCGGCGATCTGCCGGGCGGGACCCTCCGAGTAACCGGCCAGCAGCGTCACTCCCCCGATCACCAGCACGGCCCGGCGGGTCATGCCCGCCCGCGCCACCCTCCCTTTAGCCATCTGCGGCCCCCGGATGATCCTCGACACTGGTTCGCCCGATATGTGCACCAAACATGGAGACTGTTCGGCAATACCTACGGTTGCACGGAATACTCTAAAGAAACCCGATGCGCACGGTTCGTATTGATGAAAGGGCCTGCGTCGTTCGGCGTGTTGCGGCCGGGGCCAGGGCCGGCGGGTCAGGAAATCTCCTGGTCGGTGACGTCGGGCTCGCTGCCTTTCCACCGCCGGTCGAACCAGGTCACGGCCAGCAGCGCGGCGACGAAGACGAAGATCATCGCGATGAGCAGGGCCAGCTGCGGGGTCGGGACCGTCCCGGTGCCGCTGAGGACGACGAGGATCCTCCTGATCACCGCGACCAGGCCGACGATGATGAACGGCTGGGCCACGAGGTGGTGGGCCCGCAGCGACAGTACGACGGTGTGCACGATCTCGACCAAGATGAGCACCAGCAGGACCCGGTCGAGCAGGTTGATGCCGGCCGTGTCGATGGAGGTCTTCTTCACGTTCACGTCGGTGAAGAAGTCGATGACGCCGGACACCAGTTCGCCGCCGGCCAGGACGATCAGCACGATGCCGACGACGACCGACACGAGGTCCTGCGCGTGCTCGAGCAGCCAGACGCTCGCGGCTACGGCACGGGCCCGGCCGTCCTCGTTACCTTCCGGCACGGGCACCTCCTTCGCCTGCGCGAACCGGTTCGAGACCTAGTACACCGGACAAGGCATAACAGGTGCAACCGTTTGCAGATTAGATACCAAGGTCCCGCCCACGGGGGAAATCCGGGACGGCCGATCGGGGAAATCCGGGACGGCCTTTGGCGGGATTCGGGACGCCCTGAGGCGGTCCGGGCCCTACCCTTAGGGCGTGCTTCGGCACGGGGGCTCCGGGGCCGCCGGCACATGCGACTTCACCGAGCAGAGCGAGGGCATCGACATGAGAAAGTACAGATCCGCCCGGGCGGTACTCGCGGGCGTGGCCGTGATCGCGCTGGCCGGGTGCGGCGCGTCCACGAGCACGTCGGGTGCGGCGTCGGGCAGCACCGCGGCGGGCAGTCCCTCGCCGGGCGGGTCCCCCTCCGTGACGGCGAGCACGGGGGCGACCCCGGGGACCCCGAGCGCGACCTCGAACTCGTTCGTGTCGGCCGCGTCGATCCCGTTCCCCATCGCGGTGGGCAACACCTGGGTGTACCAGATCACCTCCGGCAACACGGGCAGCATTGTGACGAACCGGGTCGTGTCCGTTACCCCGGTGCCGGGCGGCCACCGGGTCACGATGTCCGAGACCACCGGCGGCGCTTCCCCGAAGACCGCGCAGGCGACGTACATCTTCTACGCCAACGGCAAGATCGGGTACCCGGTGAACGAGGCCAACGGCGTCTCGGTGATGGGCAGCGGCGGCGTGCTGTGGCCGGACGCCGCGGACCTTGCCTCCGGCCAGGACTATCGTTCGGCGCTGCGCGTCAAGGTCAGCAGCACCGGGCCGACCAGGTACGAGACCGCGAACGTCACGGTCCGGGGCGGCGGCACCGCGTCCGTCACCGTCCCGGCGGGCACCTACCAGGCCACCATCGTGGACATGATCCTGGCCATGAAGGTCGGCAGCTTCAGCACCAGCGTCCTGATCAAGACCTGGACCGCGCCGGGTACCGGTCCGGTGAAATCCGAGGTGTCCGTCCTCGCGGCGGGCAACACCAATGTCACAGCGACCGAGGAACTGCTGACCTTCACCAGGGGGTGACCCGGATTAGACCCGCCCGGCCCGCCCTGACGGTATGGGCACGTCTGGAGCCTATTCGGGTCGATTCGGCCACATTGTGCGCTGTCTTGCGGCGTTGCGCGGTGACTTAGGCGGCAAAAATTCCTACTCTTAGTGCCGCGAACCAGGCTTTTGGGCCGCCAGCGTGACTCCCCAGAGCGAGGCAGCTACATGAGCAAGCATGGATCGGCGAGGGCGGTTCTCGCGGGCGCGGCCATCATCGCCCTAGCCGGGTGCGGCGTACCTGCGGCCACCGCGCCCGACATACCCAGCCAGACGGGGAAGAGCACGTCGACGGGCGCGACCTCCCAGCCTTCCAGCGCGGCCCCGGTCGCCAGCGGGCGGCAGAGCGCGACCTCGGCCACCAGCGGGCGTCAAAAGGAGACCCCGCAATCGTTCGTGAAGGCCAACTCGATCCCGTTCCCCGTCGCCGTCGGCAACACGTGGGTGTACCAGACGACGGCCAGCGGCGAGACCGGTCAGACGACGAACAGGATCGTCTCGGCCGGGCCGGGCCCGGCCGGGTATGAGGTCACGATGTCCTCGACCACCGAGGTCGCCGGGACGGCAACCGCCCTCCAGCCCGTTTACGTCTTCTACCCGGACGGAACGATCGGCTACCCGGTGCCCCCGATCAACGGCGTGTCGGTGCCGGCTGGCGGCATCCGCTGGCCGGACGCCGCGGGCCTGGCGTCCGGCCAGGCCTACCACTCGGTGCTGCGCACCCAGGACAGCCAGACCGGCCAGTACGAGAACGCGAACGTCACCGTCCAGGGCGTGGGCACGATGTCCGTCAGCGTCCCGGCAGGCACCTACCAGGCCAGTGTCGTGGAGACGACCATCGCCGGGAAGGTGGGTGGCTACGCCACGACCGTCGAGGTGACCACCTGGATCGCGCAGGGCGTCGGCCCGGTGAAGACCGAGGTGCTGATCCGGGCGGCGGGCACGACCGAACTCACCACGAACGAGCTGCTGTCCTTCACCAAGGGGGCCGTGCCAGGGATCGGCAGCTGACCCAAGCGACCTGGCCGGGCCTGCCGCGGGGCGGGAACCCAGGCCGTTCGGGATATAGATCTTTAGCGGGTTTCCTCCGAGCGGTCCTGTGCCCACAGCGTGTGGAAGACGCCGTCGCGGTCCGTACGGCGGTAGGTGTGCGCGCCGAAGAAGTCGCGCAGGCCCTGGACCAGGGCGGCCGGCAGGCGTCCGGCCCGCAGGGCGTCATAGTAGGCCAGGGCGGCGGAGAAGCCGGGGACGGGGATGCCGAGCTGGACGGCGGTGGCGACCACGGTGCGCCAGGAGTCCTGCGCCGCGGCGAGGTCCTTGCCGAACTCCTCGTCGGCCAGCAGCGTCGGCAGGTCCGCGTTGGCCGTGTAGGCGGCGCGGATGCGGTCCAGGAACGCGGCCCTGATGATGCAGCCGCCGCGCCAGATGACGGCGATCTTTCCGAGGTCGGTGCCCCAGTCGTACTCGCGGCTGCCGACGTCCATCATGCTCCAGCCCTGCGCGTAGGAGACCAGCTTGGACGCGTACAGGGCCTGCTCGACCTGGTCGGCGAACTCGGCGGCCCGGGTGGGCGCGGGCCGCGGTCCGGGCAGCTGGCGGGCGGCCTGGCGCAGGTCCGCGTGGCCCGACAGCGAGCGGGCGAAGACCGCCTCGGCGATGCCGCTGACCGGGACGCCCAGGTCGAGGGCGTCTTGCACGGTCCAGCGGCCGGTGCCCTTCTGCTCGGCCTGGTCGAGCACGATGTCCACGAAGGGCTTTCCGGTGGCTTTGTCTTTATGGGCGAGGACCTCGGCGGTGATCTCGATGAGGTAGGAGTCGAGCCGGCCGGTGTTCCAGGTGCGGAAGACCTCGGCGATCTGGGCGGGCTCGAAGCCGACGCCGTGCCTGAGCAGGTCGTAGGCCTCCGCGATGAGCTGCATGTCGGCGTACTCGATGCCGTTGTGCACCATCTTGACGAAGTGGCCGGCGCCGTCCGAACCGATGTGCGTGCAGCACGGGATGCCGTCCACCTGCGCGCTGATCGTCTCCAGCATCGGGCCGAGGGACTGGTAGGACTCCTTCGAGCCGCCGGGCATGATCGAGGGGCCGTTCAGCGCGCCCTCCTCGCCGCCGGAGACGCCCATGCCGACGAAGTGCAGGTTCTGCTGGCGGAGCGCCGCCTCACGGCGGCGGGTGTCCTTGAAGTGCGCGTTACCGCCGTCGATGATCATGTCGCCGGGCTCGAGCAGCGGGGCGAACTCGTCGATCACGGCGTCAGTGGCGGGGCCCGCGTTGACCATGATGAGCAGGCGTCGTGGCCGCTCCAGCGATGCGACGAACTCCTCGGCGGTCTGGGCCGGGACGAAATGGCCCTCGTGGCCGAACTGCGTGACCATGTCGGTGACGCGGGAGACGGTTCGGTTGTGCAGGGCCACGGCGTAGCCGTGGCGGGCGAAGTTGCGGGCCAGGTTGCGACCCATTACGCCCAGGCCGGTGACGCCAATCTGCGCCGTTGCTTGCGCCATGTGCTGGGGATCTCCTGTTCGGTTCTGCGGTTTTCGCTCCCGTGGCTGAGTAACGATCACTATGCCACCTCGGGTGGCGATCAACCTGGTCCTAGCCCTGATGCAACCTGTAGCGGCGGCCGGCGCATCTGTCTAGCGTCGGCACTAGCGGACGCCACCGCCGTCGAGCCGCCGATCGGGCCGGTGGCCCACCACGCCCTGCTGGCCGGGTGCAGGCGGCGCCGACGGCGGAGGGTATCCGGCGTGGTCGCGGGCCTAGCCGTGGTCGCGGCGGTTTCGGTCACCGTGCCGTCGGTCACCAGGACGGACCGCGTTGCCTCCGGGCCGGCCACGGGCGCGGCACCGACCCTGTACGTGGCCAGCATCAACGGCCCGGTGACGGTGCAGTCGATCTCGACCATCACGAACCAGGCAGGTAAACCGATCCGCACCGGGGACTACGACTCAGGTGCCACCGAGGCCATCACACCCGATCGGAAGACCTTGTACGTCGTCGACTTCAAAGCGCAGGCGGTGATCCCGATCTCCACCGCCGCCAACACGGCCTGGCGTCCCATCCCGGGGATCCACTCCGGCGCTGACGCGCTGGTGATCGCACCCTGATCCGGGAGACGGTACGCTACCGGTGTCAGCAGTGACATTCGGTGTCAAGTGCGCCGTTCGGCTGCTGCGGGCGTAGCTCAATGGTAGAGCTCCAGCCTTCCAAGCTGGTCATGCGGGTTCGATTCCCGTCGCCCGCTCTTATGGTTCCGGGCCTGGTCAGGGGCTGTTTTTCGCTGAGTCTGTGTGATCTTCAGGAGGCACGATCCCGGCCGCGTGCCCGTCGCGTGCCCGATCGGTCTGGCCGCCTGCTGGTCTTCCTGGCGTCCGTAAGCAACTGGCCCATACCTCGTGCGATGGCCTCGTCTCGCTCGCGCGTGGCATGCAGGTAGATGAGCGCGGCCCGCGTGCTGGAGTGGCCCATCCGCTCCATCAACTCGCGCAGGCTCGCGCCCTGCGCGGCCGCCATCGTATTTCCGGTATGGCGGAGATCGTGAAAATGCAGCTCAGGAAGGCCGACCGCTCCCCTGGCCCGATTCCAGAACTTGCGGAAGTTCGACCGGCGCAACCGCCCGCCCTTGGGTCCGACGAAGACGAGCCCGCCGTCGCCAGCCTCCGCGAAGCACTCCATGTGCCACTTCAGTTCCGGCACGATCTCCTTGGGGAACGCGACGGTTCGCCTGCCCGCCCGGGACTTCGGATCGTCATCGATCAGCCTTCCGTCGCCCATTTCCGCGGTCGAAATCACCACGCGGACAGCGCATGCTTCGAGGTCGATTTGGTTGCGCCGCAGTCCGGCGAGTTCCCCGAAACGCAGGTTGGCGAAGGTGGCGAGCAGAAGCATCGCCCGGTAACGAGGGGGGACCTCGCCGAGCAGCTCGAGGAGAGTGCCCACCGGTATGACCCGCCGTTCCTCCGAGTACTCCTGACCCGCGCCCTTGATCTGGCACGGGTTGCGGCGGATCAGGCCATCTTCTACCGCCGTCGTCATGATCGCGTGCAGCAGCCGGTAGGCCTTAGCCACGGTGACCGGCCCGAACGGCCTCGCCTGACGTTGGCCAGCGTCGAGGCGTTCCCCCCGCCACCTGCGTATGTCCGCTTCGCGGATGCCGCCTAGATCGACGTTGCCGAAAGTCGGTGCCAGGTGATTCTTGAGCAGACCGGCGTACAACTCCAGCGTGCGCGGCTTCAGCACGTGGTCACGTATCCAGCTCGACGCGTATTCGCCGAAGGAAACCTTGCCCGCCTCCGGGTCTAGCCAGTCGCCGCGCCTGATCTCGGCTTCCTTCAGCGTGAGCCAGACTTCCGCGTCGCTCTTGCTGCCGAAAGTCTGCGGAGCGGCCCGGTCCATCCCATCCGGGCCTTGATACCGCGCCTGCCAGCGCCCGGACGGTAGTCGCCGGACTCTGCCGAATCGTCGTTTGGCCATCATGCAGCCCTTCCTCTTCTCCTGGTGGTGAGGGGTTCGACGAGCCCTGCGTCGACAAACTCGCGCAGCGCGGACTCGGGTATGCGGACATGCCGCCCGATACGGGTAAAGCGGATACGGCGCTCGGCGATCAGCCGCCGCGGAAAGCGTTCGGATGTGCGAAGCATCTCGGCGGCTTCGGCCACCGTAAGCAGCCGCTCTGACATTTCGCGCTTGCCACCGCTCATGCCGCCCTGCCAGTTGCCGAGGAATCGGATGCGGCTTGATCAGCGGCTCTTCGGCGCGCTTGTTCGAGGGCGGTTTGCCATTGGATGCGATCAGCGACGACGTGCAGGAGACGCTGGCCGTTGGGCATGTGGTCGGGGTCACCGGGTTTGACCGGTTCCCAGGTGTAGCGGGTCGGGTCGGTTGCCGGAAGGCCGAGCATGCCGGTCAGCCAGGCCTTGCGGTCGGCGCGGTGATCTGCCAGGGTCTTGCTGGCCTGGTGGCAGTCGCCGACGTGCTTGGTCAGGTACTTGGTGAGGTAGCCGATGCACCGGCTGGCGTCCTTGGAACCGGCGAGGACGCCTTGCGCGTCCGGCTTCGTCATCGGCGCTGTCCCAGGCCGCGGCGTAGCCGCACAAGCGGCATTCGGCCCGCAACAGTGGTCCCCCGTTGTCGGCCAGGATCAGCCCGGTCCAGCACACCGGGCACGGCTCGTCCGTGCGCCATGCGCCAAGCTCCCTCACCAGCCGCCTCCGGTCACGGCCGCGACCATCGCGTTAATGTCGTCATCGGTCACGTACGCGGCGCGGACCCGGACCGGATCAGGCGAGGCCTCCAACCGCACGTAACCGACCCCGGCGCCGGTCCAAGAATCCGGGGATATCTGGTCGGCCAGCGCACCACGGTCCCGGGCGCCATCGCCCAGCACCATGTCCACCTGGCCGGACTCATCCAGCCGGAGCGCGATCCGCGCGGAGAACAGGTTCTGCAGGCTGATCACGTCCTTGCGCGGGTCTTGCAGCGCGCCGACCACGCACACGCCGACCGACCGGCCCTGGCTGGTCAGCGTGGCGATCGCGGCCTCGGCGCGCTTACGCAGGTCCCGCTCGGGCTGGTAGGCGGTGAGGAACGCCAGCTCGTCGACCAGGATGATCAGGAACGGGAATTCGGAGGACAGGGTGAAGGTGCGGGTCCGGCCGCCGAACCGTTCGGCGCGGTCGTGCATCTCGGCGACCGCCGCCTCCAGGAGCTCCACCATCGCGGCGGCCTGGCAGGCGTACCGGCAGAACAGGCCACGGCCGAACGACAGTTCCATCCGCTTGGGGTCCAGGGCCCACACCTGGACCCAGCCGCCCGCGATGCCGGGCAGCAGCGCCCGGATCATCGACCAGATCACCGAGCCTTTGCCGGAACCGGTGGCGCCCGCGATCAGGACGTGCGTTGCGATCAGCCGCCACGGCGACCCGTCCTCGCACCGGCCGACCGGCAGCCCGGCCAGGTTCACCTCGCCAGCTATGGGCAGGGCGGGGATCGGTCCGGCGAGGGTGTCGTCACGGACCAGCTCCAGGACCAGCAATCCGGGCGCTACATCGCGGACCCGGCACAGCCGCGCCCCGAACGCGTGCGCCAGGTTGCCGGCCCGGTCGGCGAAGTCGGCGGGAGCCTGCCCGGTCACCAGGCCGACCCGGACCAGATCTACTGCCCCGGCGCGGTGTACCCCGGCCAGGACCGTGAGCATCGGCTGGCCGCGGTAGTCCGGTGCCAGCCCGGCCAGCGTCATCGCGGCCTTCCAGCGGCGCCGGTAGAACCACCACCGGAACCAGTTCCGCGCCGGTACCGCCACGAACCGGGTCGCCACCTGCTCCTGGACTTCGACGGTCCGATCTGCTCGATCTTCGCGGGCCTGCCCGCGGCCACCGTCGCCGACCGGCTCCGCAAGCTCTTCGGGAACCACGCCCAGATGCCCGGCGACATCGCCAGCACCCCCGACCCGTTCGAGGTATTTGCCTACGCGGCCACCATCAGCGCGGACCTGGCCGCCCGCGTCGAGACCGAGATGACAGACCTGGAACTGGCCGCAGTCGCGACCGCTGCGCCCACCCCCTACGTCCACGAAGTGGTGACCGCCTGCCAGAACTCAGGCCGCTCCGTCGCCGTGGTCAGCAACAACTCAGCCCGCGCCGTCCACTCCTACCTCGCCCGGCACGGCCTGGACGACCGGATCAGCCTCGTGGTCGCCCGGACACACCACGACCCCGCCCTTCTCAAGCCCAGCCCGCACCTGATCACCCAGGCAGTCGGCGCCCTAGACGCCGCGGGACGCGCCTTCGGCGCGCCGTTGACCCTGGAGACCTCTGCCAGCCCAGCGGGCCTGACGGCGAGGGCCAGGCCCGAGACGCGCGCGGTGAACCTCCATCGATTACCGGCCGCAGGCTCAGGTTCGGGCAGATGCGGAACGAGCGATAGCCAGCTCCCAGGCTGCCCACGCGAAGTTCGCCGCCGCTGCCGCCAGGAACACCATCGCCCACCCGACAGCCTCCGTTGTAAAGGAACCCCCCACGAGCGTAACGGCGCCAAGGCCGACCAAGACGCCACCAGAGGCAATGCGCACGCGCGCGAACGCGCGGAGGTGGCGGTACTCCCATGGCCAGATTATGCGCTGCATGCCGGATCGCGGGGGAGATGCCCACCACCCGCGCAGACCTTTCGGAGCGGTGTTGTCATTCGGTTCGTTCATCGGGATGCCTCCCGTCAGCTGTGGTGTCGGCCACCCGACCATCTATCAATATGATATCATTTTGATAGATGAATCGCAAGAGCGACAGCGCAAGCCGCCTGGCAGACGGTCAGCCGTCCGGTGCTCGCGGACCGGAGGCGGACCATAAGTCATGTGAGCTTGCCAGCCGCGCAGCCAAAGGCACAGCCGACCTACCGCCTCCGGAACCGTGAGTCTGTCGATGACACGTAAGTGTCAACTGGCGCTTGACAGTGTTCCGGCGGGCAGACGCTGGCTCGTACAGCAGTGAGGTACAGCAACCTATGCGCGCTACGGCTGTCCTGGGCGAGTGTCCGCATATGCGCTGGGCTGCACCGGTTGACCGCGAGCAGGCGCGCGCCAGTAGTTTGCATCCAGAGGATCACTCGCCGGTCAGTTCGGGATACCTGGCCACCTGGGGGAAACCCCCGCTTTAAGGCGGGTGGATGCCTCATTCCCGCGGCACATGCACGTGTGTAGCGTGGGCTTCATCTCGCGGGATGTCGTACCCCGGAAACGCGAGCTAGACGATAACAGGCTGAACCGGGCACGTGGCTATGCTCCCTGCGCAGGCCACATGGCGCGGGCACGGCAAACGGCGCTTCACCCATCCACGGACAGTGCATATGGAGACGCCCTCTCAAAGAAAGCCGACACCGCCATGTACGAAGACGAAGATGACGACCGCTTTGAGGCGGCGCTCAGACTGGCCGAAGACGATCCAGCCCGGGGCGCCAATGCTCTGCGCAGCATCGTGGCCGACGACGCGTTCGACCCCGACACCCGCTTTGAGGCGGCGGCAAGACTGGCCGAAGTGGACGAGGCCCAGGCCGCCGAGGCCCTGCGCAGCATCGTGGCCGACGACGCGTTCGACCCCGACACCCGCTCCGAAGCAGCGGCGAGACTGGCCGAAGTCGGCGGTTGACCACCAAGGTTGACCACAACGGCATTCGACGCCGGTCGATTGAGCCAGACGACGGAAAGCCAAATCCCCAGGTGAACGACGGTAACCGACACCATCAGGGATGGTGCATGGACGCGGAGGATGTCATGGCTAGACGGTGGAGCGACCTCAGCGACCGCAGCCGCAAGCTGATCATTGCCGCAGCAATTGCCGAAGCCATCCTCAAGACGGCGGTACTCATCGACATCAGGCGCCGTCCGGCGAGCCAGATCCGCGGCTCGAAGCCGATGTGGATCGTAGCGGCGGTGCTCGTTAACTCCGCCGGGGTCGGGCCGCTGTCATACTTCGCCTTCGGACGACGACAGCGTGCCGAAGGCGTCGAGCTGGCAACTCCGGGCGAGGGCTGAGTGACCAACTGAGAAATCCCGGCAGCCGGGCAGGTACACCAGTAGACGTCCGCAGACGGTCGCAGCAAGTCAACGAGGCGACGCTGCAAGGAGGCGGGGTGTCGCTCTGCCTTCGGGACGAAGAGGCCCTCGGTAGCCGCCCTATGCCGCTGTCTCACCGGGTACATGCCGTGCGGTTCTCTGCCGTGCGGTTCTGTCGTGCGGTTCGCGCTGCCGAATTAAGCTGTACTAGACCCACTGACCGCTCATCAGGGATTCAGCGCCTATGAGGAAGAAGGGGGGAAGCAGGGGCCAGGCTGCCGCGATGATCCCCGTGCAATTAGCCGGGGCGACGGGCGGTCAATCACGGCTACTCCAGGTCTCATGAGTTGCCTGATCACCGAGGTTATCGGCCGTGATCGGTCCAATTCCCAAGCTGATAGTGCGGGTTCGATTCCCGTCACCCGCTCCACCCCAAAAGCGCAGGGTAGCTAGCTGATGCTGGCCGCCAGCTCCTGATAGGCGGGGACGAGATCGTCCCATAGCGCCTTGGTGTCGCCGCGCGTGCGCCCGGCGAGATAGGCGGCGAGATTCTCGGCATGGATCTGCCACCCGACCCCGTAGAAGGCGATCGCGTCCAGCGGCATGCCCCGGACCTCGATGACCAGGATGGTCTGGTCGCCGTCGGCGGTCAGCGTGGCGTCAAGGGCCTCGTCGTACGGCGGCACCCCCTTCCCGCGCCGGTAGGATTCCTCAGTTTCCCTGGTCATCACCTGCAGCCGCCGCGGAGGCTCGCACGCTTCCACGCGCCCGGTGGCGTCCGCGTCGGCATCTTCCACGTGCAGGCGGAACTGCCCGCCGAGGCGGAGGTCGCCTTCTACCTGGCCGTACCAGGAGGCCAGGCGGCCGGGGTCGGTCAGTGCCGACCACAGGTCGTCGATACCGGTGCCGTAGCGGTCTTCGATGCGTACGACGCCTTTGCCGCCTGCCGATCGCAGGCTGCCCAGGATGCGGGGACCCGGACGTGGGTTGCTGGTCATCTGGTGCTCCTTCTTTCGCGTTCCCCGGGCTATTTTGGTGTGCCAGGGCGTCCGCTGCTGCTGCCGGGTTGATGTTGTTCCGTGGGTTGGACGGCCCGGCGGCCCGTAACTCATTGGCCGGCCCTGACGAGGTGGCAGACGGCCGAGTGCCGTCCGGTGTGACTGCTGCCAATACTGCTGCCACGACGGCGGACAACACCTGCCAGGGATGGACAGTCCTGGAATATCGGCCCAGCGCACAGACCGTAACAGACGGCCCTGGGCAATGTGCCTAAGCCTACGGATCAGCCCTTGGTACCGCTGGCGCGGCGCCGTACCGGCGTGAAAAATGGCTGCGGTATCGCCCGTGACGTCGTTTGCTTCTTGGTGCGGTCGAGGCCGCGGATCAGCCTGACGCCGGGAACCGGTCTTCCCAGGGGCCGTTCATTGTCGCTACGAGCACGCGGGTCAGATTCTCCGCTCGCCCCGGTTCCCCGGGCGGTACCACCTCGCAGGCTAGCAAGTGCAGGGAGAGCAGAGGTGAGGGACACGTGGAAGAGGTGACCGACGAGCCGCTGTACCGGGACCGGGTGTGCGGCATCGACATCGGCAAGGCCGGGCTGGTCGGCGATCCGGGTGCCATCCGATCGTGATCCGGCGCGGCGGATGCAAGAGACCCGCAGCTTCGGCACCACCAAGAGAGAGGTGCTGGCGCTAGCGGACTGGCTGCGGTGCTGGCAGGTGCCCGCGGTGGTGATGGAGGCAACGGGTGACTACTGGAAAGGCCCGTCCTGCCGGCTGGAGGCCGAGGGGTTCGAGTGCGTGCTGGCCGACGCCAAACAGGTCAAGAACCTGCCCGGGCGGCCCAAGCGGGACCCGGCCGATTCGCGGTGGCTGGCGGCGTGCTCCGAGCGCGGCGCCATCACCTCCTGCTTCGTGGCCACCCCGGAGTTCCGGATCATCCGGCTGCGCACCCGCTACCGGCGGGACCTGACCGAGGAACGCACCCGGGAGAAGCAGCGCGCGGAGAAGCTGCTGGAATCAGCGGCGATCAAGATCTCCAGCGTGCTGACCGACCTGCACGGGGTGACCGGCCGGGACATCATGGACCACCTGATCGCCGGGGAGCGCAACCCCAAGGTGCTGGACTGGCTCGCCCGCGCCGCAGCCCGCCGCAAGATCAGCCAGCTGGAAGAAGCCGTGGAGGGCGCGGAGTTCTTCACCGCCGAGCACGCCGCCCTGCTGGCCAAGGTGCTGGCGCGCACCGGCCGGCTGGCCGCCGGCATCGACGACCTGACCGCGGTGACCGGACGGCTCCTGGCCCCGTACGAAGAACAGCTGCAGCAGGCCGAGTCGATGCCCGGCTGGCAGCGCCGCGCCGCCCAGGACGCCGTGGCCGAAACCGGCGTGGACATGACCAGGTTCCGCACCGGCGGGCACCTGTCCTCCTAGGCCGGCCGCGCCCCGCAGGACCACCAGTCCGGCAAACGCAAGGGACGCGCCAAGGCCAAGAAGGGCAACCGGTACCTGGGCGCCATCACCGGCGAGACCGCCGTGGCAGCCGGCCGCACCCAGACCCGCGAAGGCGCCCGCCACCGGCGGCTGGCCCGAAGACGCGGCGCGGCCAAGGCATGCGTGGCCACCGGGAACACTCAGCTGAAGGCCTCCCAGCTGCTAGCTGACCCCGGCATGCGATATGAGGACCTCGGCCCGGACTACTACGAGCGCCAGCGCGACACCCGCCGCCAGATCGCCCACCACGCCGGCAAGCTCGGATCCCTCGGCTTCGAAGTCACCCTCTGCCGCATCCCCGAACCCGAACCCGACGGGACAGGCCCGGCCCAGGCCACCTGACCCATACCGCCCCAGCAGGCCCTGACCGGCCCAGATGGCCAGGGTCCACTGCCGCACGCCCAGCAAATCTCCATTTTTCGGGTCAGCAGGCTAGGGGTTCGAGTCCCTCCGAGCGCCCAGGTCAGAAGCCAGGACTTTTGCCGCTGCGGACAGGATATATGGCTCTTCCGCAGCCCGATGGGCACCCGCGCAGGATCAAGATACAGGCGCAGGAGGTGATCTCGATGGCTGCTACGCAGGCGTACCCGGTGCGGGTGGATGCGTCGCTGGACGCGCCGCTGTCACGCTGGCTGTGGCTGGTCAAATGGATCCTGGTGATCCCGCACTACATCGTGCTGGCCTTCCTCTGGCTGGCCTTCGTCGTGCTCAGCGCGGCGGCGATGGTGGCGATCGTGGTCACCGGCCGCTACCCGCGGGCGATCTTCGAGTTCAACGTGGGCGTGCTGCGGTGGACCTGGCGGGTGCAGTACTACG
>JBKQQQ010000203.1:0-2999 GCA_052144275.1 Streptosporangiaceae bacterium | reverse complement strand
CGACCGACTGTGACCTCCTGCAGATCGCTCACACCGGGCTGGTCCGAGGTCAGCCTCGGGCTACGTCGATGGACAGCATCACGCTGAGTGACGAAGAAGGTTAGGGAGAACGCTCGCCGAGCCGCCGATCGGTGCGGCTGACGGCTCCTCGCCGATCTTCAGCCAGGGCATACCGATCAGATTGATCTGTGCGCTGGCGTCGTCCGGGTCTGATTGATATGCGGGGAGCGTCACGCGACCGACTCACCCGTTCGTGCCGATGAGTGTTCTTTGGGTCGGACGTGATCGCGGGTGCGGCTGCGGTGGCGCGTTCTTAGCCACCTCGGGTGGTGAGCGGCACGGGCCGGTTGTCGATGATGCGTTTCATCACGATGGTTGAGGTGAGGCGGTGTACGCCTGGCAGCGTGGCGAGCTTCTGGTCCCGCAGTGTCGCGAAACTGTCGAGGTCCCCCGCGGCGACCCGCAGCAGGTAGTCGGGGTCGCCGAAGAGGCGTTCTGCGTACCGGATCTGGGGTAGCTGGATCACGGCCGCTTCGAAGGAGGCGACGGTGCTGGCGTCGCCGCGTTCCAGGGTGATCTGCACGAGGGCCTCGAATCCCATGCCGACGGCGGCAGGGTTCACGAGGGCGCGGTAGCCGGTGATGACGCCGCTGCGTTCGAGTTCACGCAGCCGCCGGTGGCAGGGGCCGGGTGTGAGCCGCACCCTGTCGGCGAGCTCGGTGACCGTCAGCCTGCCGTCGGCTTGCAGCTCGGCAAGGATCGCTCGGTCCACGTGGTCCACATCGAAAGTTTATTGCCGAGGTTCGGCGCACCACAGCAAAAGTGGCAAGCATTCGTCTCGCAAAACGACGTAACGTCTTAGCCAAAGGCCGTTTACCCGACAGGATCATGGAGATAGCGCCGATGCAGACGGTGTTCGCGTCGCTTCCACTGGTGGCAGCGGTCCTTGCGGTACCGCAGTTCCTGCCGCAGCTGGCCCGGGTCCGCCGCAGTGGCACCATGGCTGGGGTGTCGTGGTCGTGGGCAGCACTAACGAGTGTGAACAACGCTGCCTGGCTGGCCTACTTCGCACTGTCAGGCTTCTGGACCGCGCTCGTGCCCGCCATCTCGGCGACGGTCTTGTCGGGATTGCTCGCGGTCGAGCTGGCACGACGCGGCGGCGGCATGCCGAAACGGCCCATGGTGCTCACGTCGGTGTGGGCGGTGGTGCTGCTCACGGCCGCTGCGGCATTCGGCCGCACGGGACTGGGCGCGGCCCTGGCCGTCGCCTTCCTGCTCCAGGTCACGCCGTCGGTGTGGACGGTGTACCGGTCCCCGGACACCGCCGGTTTATCCCGGGGCACCTGGCTGCTGATCTTCGGTGAACTGCTCTGCTGGGGCGTGTTCGGCATCCACAAGGCCGACCCCCGGCTGATCGTGCTCGGAGCCACCGGTGTGATGGCCAGTCTGCTCGTGCTCGCCCGCGTGTCCTGGCCGCAGGCAGACAGGGCGCCGGTGACCCATCTGGTGCAAGTGCCGTGACCGCCACGGCGGTGAGGATCCCGCGCTCTGACGGGACACGGCCGTGCCCTGAGATGATCCGCCGAGTCGAACCGGGAGAACACAGATATGAGCTGGACGATCGAACGCCGCGGGCGCGTGGCCGTGGTGACGATGACGACCAACCCCGTCAACGCGCAGAACCAGGCCTTCTTCGCCGACCTCCACGACGCCTTCGACCGGCTCGAACGCGATCACCCCGACTCCCCGGTCGTACTGACCGGAACCGGCCGCCGATTCTCCGCCGGGCTCGACCTCGACGAGCACTTCCGGCTGTTCGCCGGCGACCCGGCCGCCGTCGGGTCATGGTTCACCGGCTACCGGGCGACGAACATGCGCCTGTTTACCTACCCGCGTCCCACCATCGCCGCCATCAACGGCCACGCCTTCGCCGGCGGGCTCATCACGGCCGCGGTCTGCGACCACCGCATCGCCGTCACCCGCGAAGCCACGTTCGGGCTCAACGAGGTACCGATCGGCATCCCGATGCCCGCCGTCTACATCCGCATGCTCACCTACGCCTGGGGCGAGCCGGTCGCGGCCCGGACCTCGCTGCTCGGTGAGATCTTCACCCCCGCCCAGGCGCACACGCTCGGCATGGTGCGCGAACTCGTCCCGGCCGAGGACCTGCTGGACCGGGCCGTGGCCATCGCCGAGCAAACACCCGAGGACTGCCTCGAGCAGTACGCCTTCACCAAACGCGCCTGCCAGGCCGCCGCACTACGCGACATCGCCGACCTCGCCGACCCGCTCGACACCGAACTTCCCCAATGGATGACCAGCGAGCACGCCCAGCACGCACACCGCCGCTACTGGCAGCAGCTCAAGGGCCGCCCGGCCGACTGGTGACCCGAACCGCCCGGGAAACAACCTCAAGCCGGGACAGGAGCGCACGTGCTGGATGATCTGGCCCGCCCGCCGCGCCTGGCTCACCGACGCCGCGCGGCTACTCGACCGGGCTCCCGACGCACTCGCCACCGAACTAGTGGAATCGATGCTGCGCAGCGGGTCCATCGTAGTCCGGCAAGGCCGGATCCACGCCGCCGCCCAGCACGCACCCGTCCCACCCGGCTCACTCCACGTACCACTCCCACGTGCCTGGCCCGCGGCGAGCTTAAGACCACGCCAGCCGCGTACACACAACCTATCGACCAAGATTCGCAGCCGATGACCCGAGCACCGAATGCAGCGCGGGAGTCGATCCTGCGCACTCCGCGACGCAGGGCCTAGCACGCTCGTAGCCGCGATGACGATCGTGTGCTAGCGCACGCAGAACCGGCGGATCTGCATCTGGTTGGCCATGCGGGCAGTGCCGTGCCTGGGGCGCACTAAATCGGCGATCGGGTGCCCTCGGGCACCTTGATACATGTGAAGCTACTCACCGGCTGTAGCGGGTCGCCGCCACTTGCCCGCCACCGCAGTGGGCTGCACAGCACGACCGCAGTCGGCCACGCGGCTGA
>JBKQQQ010000202.1:0-2554 GCA_052144275.1 Streptosporangiaceae bacterium | reverse complement strand
CCTCATCGACCCGGCTCCGGCCAGCGACGACGCGCCGTTCCTGCCGCCGGGCGGCTGGGACGGCGTCAAGGAAAGCGCGCCGCCGGACGGGTTCGGGCCGAGCACGCCGGGCGGACCCGGCTGGGAGGTGACCAAGCTCGTGGCGGGCCTGGCCGCGGGCGGCCTGGGCGCGCTGATCAAGTCGTCCAGGTCCCGGCCCTTCGAACAGGCCACCCAGGAGCCGGCCGAGGCGGAAATGCCCGCGTCCGGCGGCCTCTTGCCCGCGGGCGGGCCGCCGCCAGACGACGAGGTGCTGCACCTGCTGCATTCCGGCCCGGACCGCTGGCCGACGGGGATCACGGCCACGCTGCACCAGTGGCACGACGTCGCCGCGATGCTGGCCCTGGTCCCTGACGGCGCGCGGCGGGCGGGCTTCGGCGGGCTCGGCCACCTCATCGACGCAGCCGCCGACCGGATCGCGACCGTGCACACGGCCTTCCGGATCCGCCTCGGCGGACCCGGGCAGTACCGGATCGAGCCGGTGCTCTACTCCGGGCACCCCGCCGAGACCGTGGTCTGCGACGGCGAGCGGCAGTGGCGGATCGGCGAGCACGAGGCCTTCACCCGACCCGCGACACCGCTGCCGCCTGAGATCGCGAACCTGTTCGACACGTCCTGGCTGCTGGAACACCCGCTGACCGGTGGCGCGGAGATCACGGCGGGCGGCCGCCGCGGCTACCGGCTCGGCGTCGCGCTCGGCTGGCCCCGAGGCGGGTGGTTCTTCCCCGCCGACGTCGTCGTGGACGCCGAGCTCGGCATCCTGCTGCGCTGCATCTCCTTTTCCGGCGCCCGGCCGGACCTGCGGTACGAGCTGCGCGACGTCGTCACCGGGCCCGCTGAGCCCGGCTCTTTCCGGCCGGACATCCCCGCGGGCGTGCACGTAACGGAGGAGCCGGAGGACGAGCCGCCCGGGCCGGTCAACCTGGCCAGCGTCCTGGCCCGGCAGGCGGCCAAGGAGGCGCGATCAGCCGTCAAGAACCTCATCGGCGCCATCCGCGGCGAGAACACGCGCTGATATCCACCGCTGACGGGCAAGCTCACCGCAGGACGATGTTGGCGATCTTGCCGGGGACGATGACCAGGCGGGCGACGTCCCCGGCCGGGTAGGCGGGGTGGGCGGCCAGCAGGTTGGCGATGTCGTCGCGGTCTGCCGACGCGGGGACTTCGAGGGTGAACCGGACCTTGCCGTTGACCTGGACGGGCAGTGTCACGGTGGTGGTGGCGGCCAGCGCGGGGTCGGCCCGCGGGAACGGCTCGCGGACCAGGGACGACGCATGCCCGAGCCGCTGCCACAGTTCCTCGGCGATATGCGGAGCCAGCGGCGCCACCATCAGTACCAGCGGTTCGGCCAGGGCACGCGGCACGCGCGGCAGCCGGGCGGCGTGCGCGGTCAGCTCGATGATCCGCGCGATAGCGGTGTGGAACCGCAACGCGGCGAAGTCCTCCCGCACGACGGCGATGGTCCGGTGCAGCAACCTGGCGGTGGCCGGGTCCAGCTGCTCCGAGGCGGAAGGGGCGGAGGAGACAGGGGACGCGGAAGGGACCAAGGGGGTGGCGGGGGACGAAGGCTCGGGGGCGATCAGGGGTTTGCCGGTGGACTCGTCGATGATCAGGCGCCATAGGCGCTGCAGGAACCGGTGCATGCCGGTGATGTCATCGGTGTGCCATGGCCGGTCGCCGTCCAGCGGACCCATGGCCATTTCGTGCAGCCGCAGCGTATCGGCGCCGTAGGAGACGTAAATGTCGTCCGGGCTGATGCCGTTCTTCAGGCTCTTGCCCATTTTCCCGGCCCGCCGGGTGACCGGCTGGCCGGCGTATTCCCAGCCGTCAGCCTGACGCGTCACCTCGGCGGCCGGCACGTACCGGCCGCGGGCATCGGTAAACGCGTCGGCCAGGATATATCCCTGATTGAACAATTTCCCGAACGGTTCCGGGGTGCTCGTGACGCCGCAATCGTAGAGCACCTTGTGCCAGAACCTGGCGTACAGCAGGTGCAGCACGGCCTGCTCGACGCCGCCGACGTACAGGTCCACGCCGGACGGCGACATCCAGTACCGCTCGACGTCCGGGTCGGCCAGCGCCGTTTGGTTGAAGGGATCCAGGTACCGCAGGTAATACCAGCAGGAGCCGGCCCATTGCGGCATGACGTTCAGCTCGCGCCGGTAGCGCCGCGGGCCGTCGCCCAGGTCCAGCGTGACCTCCGCCCAGCCGGGCGCCCGGGCCAGCGCGGGCACCGGGTCGCTCGCTTCGTCCTGCGGCACCGGCCGGAAATCCGTCATCTCCGGCAGCGTCACCGGCAGCATGTCGTCGGGCAGTGCGATCGGCCGGGCGATCGGCCGGGCGATCGGCTGGGTCCCTGGGTCCGGGTCGGCCGCGTCGTACACGATCGGGAACGGCTCGCCCCAGTACCGCTGCCGGGAGAACAGCCAGTCCTTCAGGTGGTAGGGGCCGCCGGGCGGGCCGATCCAGTTCCGCTGCAGGCGCTTGACGTTCTCCGGCCAGTCCACCTCGTCCA
>JBKQQQ010000201.1:0-11383 GCA_052144275.1 Streptosporangiaceae bacterium | reverse complement strand
TGGGCGCTGGAGCCGGTCGGGGACCGCCGGCCGGTGCGGGTGGCCGACATCGGCGCGGGAACCGGCAAGCTGACCGCCACGCTGGTCGGCCTCGGCGCCGAGGTGACCGCGGTGGAACCGGACCCGCAGATGCTGGCGGAGTTGCAGCGGGCGATGCCCGAGGTGCGTTCGGCGCCGGGGAGCGCGGAAGAGATGCCGTTGCCCGACGCCAGCGTCGACGCCGTCGTGGCTGGTCAGGCCATGCACTGGTTCGACATGGACCGGGCGATGCCCGAGATCGCCCGCGTGCTTACGCCGGGCGGAGTTTTCGCCGGACTGTGGAACGTGGACGACGACCGGGTCGGCTGGGTCGCCGACCTGGCCGAGATGAGCAAGCGCAAGGCCAGCATCACGCTGCTGCGATGGCGCGACGGCGCGGCCCGGTCCGGGGAGCAGCGGCTGTTCGAGGCCGGCTCCGGGCTGTTCCACGCGGCCGAGGAAGGAGAGTTCGGGCACAGGCAGGTGCGCACCGCCGATTCCCTGCTGGCCACCATCGCGACGCACTCTCACCTGCTGGTGATGGATGAGGCCGAACGGGCCAGGCTGCTCGCCCGGATTCGCGACTTCCTGCGTACCCAGCCGGAGACCTCGAACGGCGAATTCACGTTGCCGATGGTCACCGTCGTGCTGCGGGCGCGGCGCAGGTAGCCGTTGATCAACCAGCACGTTCCCGTGATGACGCGGACCGAGCGGAAGCAGCTCGCCTTCCTCACGCCGATCGCGCCGATGAGAAGCTGGGCACACGGCCGTTGCTAGGCTTCGGCGGCCAGCGCCTCCGCGGGCGCAGCGGAACGCGGCTGCCGCCCCGGGCGGCGTCGCTGCGCCTGGCTGGACTGGCGGATCACCAGTTCCGGCTGGAAGATAACCTGGCGGTGCTGGTGTGCCTCCCCGCCGAGCGTCTCGTCTATCAGCAGCTGGGCAGCCGACCGGCCGAGCTGTTGGCGGGGCTGGCGGACCGAGGACAGCGGCACCGCCGCCGCCGCCGCGAAGTCGATGTCGTCATAACCCACCAGGGCGATGCTTTCAGGAACCCGGATCCGGCGAGCCGTCATTTCCTGGAGCACACCCAGCGCGAGCAGATCGTTCGCGCAAAAGACGGCAGTAGGCCTGGTTCCCGCCGGGAACTCCGCGAGTGCCGCGCCAGCCTGCTGCCCGGCCGATACATTCAGGGCCGGAGTTTCCATGACATGCAGGCCCGCCCCGGTGCCGTTGGCGCGTTCCAGCGCCCGGAGGGCACCATCGCGGCGGTCAGCCACCTGTCGGATGCTCATCGGTCCCCCGACGAACGCGATCCGCTTGTGGCCCGCCTCCAGCAGATGTGACACGGCCAGATCGCCGCCCAGCACGTCATCAACCGACACCGAGCACTGGCTACCAGATGGCGACCTGCTGTCCACGAGGACCACCGGGGTGCCCCTGCGCTGCAGCAGGGTTAGCCGCTCGTCGGCACCGGACACCGGCGTGATCAAGATGCCCTGCACCCGGTGTTCTTCGAGCAGCTCAAGGTAGCCGGATTCCTTCGCCTGCTGATCGTCGCTGTTACACAGGATGACAGCCAGTCCCGATTCGCTGGCCTCGTCCTCGACACCGCGCGCCACGTCAGTGAAGAACGGGTTCGCGACATCGAGGACGACAAGCCCGATGATGCGGCTCCGCCCGGCCCGGAGCTGGCGAGCCGACTCGTTCCTGATGAAGCCCAGTGACTTGATCGCCTGCTGGACCCGGCTGCGGGTCGATTCCGCCACGACGCCCGGCCGGTTGAGCACGTTGGACACGGTCCCAACCGAAACGCCGGCCAGGGCGGCGACCTCCCTGATGCTCACCGGCGTATCCGCCACGGCGTCCTCCTGTGCAGCCAGTTTCATGGGTCCATTGGAACGTGTCAAACCAACTCCCATCATGGGGCACGAAAGATTCGCGGCTGCATCGGGCGGGGGGACCTCAATCGGGCACCCGCGCGTAGGCAACGGCCCTGAAACCTGTCTGTAACGATTCAAGCACCAGGACACAGAGCCTATTGACAGGTTCGTGTTACGGTCCGACACTGCTTCACATATTTGAAACGTTCCACGGCGTCACGCCAGGCTCCACCAGAACGAACTGCAACAGCCACCGTGTCGAGGGGAGATAGCGCCGTGGGTCCTGACGGCATTACCTCCGCCGGCGGAAATGCCGGGCCCGCACCGGCGGCGGACGCCCACCCGGCCGTCCCGCTGCTGTCGCTGCGGGACGCGTCAAAGTCGTTCGGAGCGGTCCAGGCCATCGTGCACGGGTCCATCGACCTCTACGGCGGCGAAGCGCACGCCCTGGTGGGAGAGAACGGCGCCGGCAAGTCGACGCTGGTGAAGATCCTGGCCGGCGTGCACCAGCCCGACACGGGCTCGCTGTTCATTGACGGCAGCCCGGTCCTGCTGCACAGTCCGGCCGACGCCCAGACCGCGGGGATCGCGGTGATCTACCAGGAGCCCACGCTGTTTCCTGACCTGAGCGTCGAGGAGAACATTTTCATGGGACGCCAGCCGATGCGCTCGGGCAGGCGTATCGACCGCCGGCTCATGCGGGCAGAGGCGATGGCGTTGTTCGAGCGGCTGGGAGTGCGCTTGGACCCGGGCCGGGTCTGCCGCGGGCTTTCCATCGCCGACCAGCAGATCGTCGAGATCGGCAAGGCGCTCTCGCTGAACGCGAGGGTCATCGTGATGGACGAGCCCACGGCCGCTCTGTCCGCGACCGAGGTCGGCCGGCTGTTCGACGTAGTGCGGACACTGCGCGCGGCAGGGGCGGCGGTGCTGTTCATCTCGCACCGCCTAGAGGAAGTCTTCGCGATCTGCCAGCGAGTGACCGTGATGCGCGACGGCAGGCACGTACTCACCAGGGAACTGGCGGGCCTCACGACGGATGATCTCGTGCGGGCGATGGTGGGCAGGGAGATGGTGCAGCGGCCGGCCGGGGAGCGGGGCAAGCCTGGCGATCATGTCCTGAAGGTTGAGCACCTGACCCGGGAAGGCGTATTCGTCGACATCTCGCTGGACGTGCGGGCCGGGGAGATCGTCGCCTTGGCCGGGCTGGTCGGGTCGGGACGCAGTGAGGTCGCACGGGCGATCTTCGGCATCGACCGGTACGACGCCGGGTCGGTGCTGATGCAGGGACGGGGGCTGCACCGCGCGTCGCCCACCGCCGCGATGGCGGCGGGCATCGGCTTTGTGCCCGAGGACCGGCGCCAGCAGGGGCTGGTCATGGACATGTCCGTGCAGCAGAACGTGGCGCTCGCGTCGCTGGGCAGGCTCCGGAAGGCGGGGCTGATCAGGGCCGCGGCCGAGCGCGCGTTCGCCGCAGATTGGGCCGTCCGGCTGAAACTCAAGTACGGCAAGCTCACCGACCCGGTGTCCCGCCTGTCTGGCGGCAACCAGCAGAAGACCGTGCTCGCGAAGTGGCTGGGACGCAAGCCAGTACTGCTGATCGTGGATGAACCGACCCGCGGGATCGACATCGCCACCAAGGCAGAAGTGCATGAGCTGCTGGTGCAGCTGGCCAGGGACGGGGTCGCGGTGTTGGTGATCTCCTCGGAGCTCCCGGAGGTGCTGCGCCTCGGGGACCGGATCCTGGTGATGCGCGAGGGGCGGCTGACCGGGGAGTTCAGCCACGCGGAGGTCTCGGAGGAAAAGATCATGGCCGCGGCCACCGGCCAGCTCCAGAAGCAGGCGCGATGAGCGCCGCGTTGACCGAGCGCCAAGATCCTTCCAGCGCGCCCGCCGGAACCAGCTCGCGTAAGCTCACCGAGCGGGTGTTCCGGATCCGGGAGTCCGGCATCATCGCCGTCCTGGTCGTGTTCGTCGCGATCACGGCGAGCATCCAGCCACGGTTCATCGACCAGGCGAACATCCAGTTCGTCCTCAGTAACACCACGGTGTTCGCCCTCCTCGCACTCGGCGAGACGATGGTGGTCATCAGCCGGAACGTGGACCTGTCCGTCGGCTCGGTTCTGGGTCTGTCGGCCTATGTCTCCACGAACCTGTTCGGGCACTCACCGGGTATTCCCGTCCCGGTTGTCTTCCTGGTGGGGCTGGGGATCGGTGTCGCCTGCGGCGTCGCCAACGGCCTCATGGTGGCCATCGGCCGGGTGCCCAGCCTGGTAGTCACGCTGGCGACTCTCTACATCATCAGGGGAATCGACATCCTCATCGTAGGCGGGAACGAAGTGGTCGCCCAGACACTCCCGTCCAGCTTCATCGCGATCCCCAGGGCCAATGTGCTCGGGGTTCCGTACCTGGCGATCGTGATCGCCGCGGTGATCGGGGCCGGGGCGTACTACCTTCGTTCCTTCCGGTCCGGGCGCGAGCTTTACGCGATCGGCTCGAATCCGGAAGCGGCGCGGCTGGCCGGGATCCCCGCCGGCAAGCGGGTCTTCACAGCCTTCGCGATCAGCGGCGCCATCGCCGGGCTGGCCGGCGTGCTGTGGGCCGCGCAGTACCAGACCATCGACTCCACCGCGGGGACAGGCTACGAACTGACGGTGATCTCGGCCGTGGTGGTCGGCGGTGTGGCAATCTTCGGCGGGAGCGGCAGCGCCGTCGGCGCGGCGGTCGGGGCGCTTTTGCTGAGCACCATCAGCTCGGCGCTGAACGTGCTCGGGATCTCGCCCGACTGGGACCAGGCCATCGCCGGTTTCCTGCTCTTGGTGGCCATCACGCTGGACCGCGGCATCTCTGTCAAGCTCACGGCCGCGCTTCGGAAAAGGAGTTCCGGCGTTGGAACCTGATCAGAACGCAGTCCCGCCCGAGGGCCTTCCGTCCGAGAAAACGGAAGCGCAGCGTGCTACCTCGCCCCGGCGGGCCAGCGGGCTTCGGTCGGCACTGCAGCCCGCCCTGCGCTGGGAAACGGGCCTGGCCATCGTAGCCGTGGCCGTCGTGGTGTTCGGCGTCCTCACCTCGTCACAGTTCCTGACCAGCGGGAACTTCTTCAATATGGGCGTGAGCTCGGGCGAGATAGCGATCATGGCGCTGCCGATGACACTCATCATCATCAGCGGCGAGATCGACCTTTCTGTGGCATCGACTCTCGGCATGTCCAGCGCCATGCTCGGTTTCCTGTGGAGCAAGCACTGGCCCATGCTGGCCATTTTCGTCGTCCTGGCCGTGCTCGGCGTGGTCGCCGGCCTGTTCAACGGCCTGCTGGTGACCCGCGTCGGCCTGCCGTCCCTGGCGGTGACGATCGGCACGCTCGGCCTTTACCGCGGCATCGCGCTCATCATCCTGGGCTCGAACACGGTCTCGAACTTCCCCGCGCCCTACAACCGCATCGGGGTCAATCCGATTCCGCACACCAACATCCCCTATTCCGTGGCCATCTTCATCGTGCTCGCCGTGATCTTCGGCGTGGTGTTGCACGCCACGGCGACCGGCCGGTCCATCTACGCCATGGGCGCCAGCCCCGAAGCCGCGCTGTTCGCCGGGATCCGGGTCAAGCGCGTCAAGACCATGCTCTTCGTGGTATCGGGCCTGGTCTGCTCCATGGCGGGCGCGCTCTGGACGTTCCGCCTGTCTACGGCCGTCTGGAACAACGCCATCGGCATGGAGTTGAGCGTCGTGGCCATTGTCCTGCTGGCCGGGGTATCCATCTTCGGAGGCAAGGGATCGATCATCGGCGTGGTGCTCGCCGTGATCGTCTTCGCCGGGCTGCAGAACGCTCTCCTGCTCACCAACTTCAACCAGGAGGCCACCGGCATCGTGACCGGCGGGCTCCTGCTTATCAGCGTGTTCGTACCCAACGCCGCCGCCTTGCTGGGCCGGGCCCGCGGCCTGGCCATCAGCAGGAGGCCCGCCCCCAGATCGGCCATCGGAGCAGCAAATGACTGAGCACGGCCAGGGGCCATATCCCAGCGAGGCCGCGCCCCGTCCCCACCGTCGGCCACAGGGCCGCAGCCACATCCATCCGATGTCATTTCGGCTCGAATTGAAAGGATTCAGATATGAGAGGTTCCGTTAAGAGAGCGCTGTGGGCCCCCGCAGTGCTGCTAGTGGCGTCCACGACGCTCGCCGCGTGCTCGTCGTCAGGAAGTTCCACATCCGCCTCGTCCTCCACATCCGCCTCGTCCTCCGCTTCGTCCACTGGTTCGTCGAGTGCGGCCGCCGGGCTGAAGACAGGACTGAAGGTCTTCGTGATCCCGAAGAACCTCGGGAACCCGTACTTCACGACAGCGGACAGCGTGCAGTCCGGCGGAGCCCTCGCCGCGCTCAGCGAGCTCGGTGAGAGCGGAACCGAGACCAGCGGGACCGCAGCGACGCCCGCCTCGCAGATCCCGGCCATCCAGGCCGCCATCACCAAGGGCGCCAACGCCCTCATAGTGTCCGCGACCGACCCGTCCGCGCTCTGCCCGACCCTCCAGTCCGCCATGGCGAAGGGCATCACGGTCGTCACCTACGATTCGGACGCGCCCACCTGCCGGGACATGTTCATCAACCAGGCGTCCACCGCCGAGATCGGGACCAGCGAGGTCGACGTGCTCGCGAAGCAGATCAATTCCAGCGGGGATATCGCGATCGTGTCCGCTGCCGCCTCCGCGACGAACCAGAACGCCTGGATCGGGTACATGAAGCAGGAGCTGAAGAAGTACCCGAACATGCACCTCGTCAGCATCGTCTACGGCAACGACGACCCGACCACCGCGACGCAGGTGACCCAGGGATTGCTGCAGCACTACCCGAACCTCAAGGGCATCATCTCGCCGACGACGGTAGGGATCCTCGCCGCGGCGCAGGTTCTTGACACGTCCAAGTACCGCGGCAAGATCGCGCTCACCGGCCTCGGCACCCCTGATTCCCTGAAGAAGTTCGTCGCTGACGGCACCGTCCAGTCCTTCGAGCTGTGGAACCCGGCGAATCTCGGCTACCTGGCCGCGTACGCGGCGGTCAACTTGGCGTCCAAGAAGATCACGAACAGCGCCGGGCAGTCCTTCACCGCGGGCAAGCTCGGCAGCTTCACCGTCGGGGCGGACAGCACCGTCCTGCTTGGCCCGCCGTTCGTGTTCACCAAGGCCAACATCAGCCAGTTCAACTTCTAGTAGACCCCGTGGATCCCGGCCGACCGCCGCGAACGGCGCCGACCGGCCGGGATCCGCACTTCGTGAGCAGCGCCGCCAGCGAAGCCAGGGAATCCAGTTAAGCCAGGAAGGACGCTAGATGGAGCGGGTTTGCTTTCTCGCCCGGGTGCGATCGGACAAGCTCGAGGAGTACCGGACGCGGCACCGTGAGGTGTGGCCGGAGATGACCGACGCGCTGCGCAGCGCTGGCTGGGCCAACTACACGCTCTTTCTCGCAGACGACGGTCTCCTCGTCGGCTACCTGGAGACCGATGACTATTCAGCGGCCCAGCGGCGGATGGCGCAGCTTGACGTCAACGAGCGCTGGCAGGCGGACATGGCGCCGTACTTCACTGAACTGGACGGCCGGCCCCCTGATCAGGGGTTCCGGCGGATCGCCGAGATATTTCACCTGGACTGACCGGCCCGCTACCGGGTGCCGCTACGAGGACGGGGAAAAGTGAACTGGAAGTGGAGATGAACCGGAATGCGTGACCTGACCGCCGTCAAAGCAGCGCTGAAACAGCACGAGATCGAGCTGCCGTCCTGGGCGTTCGGGAACACCGGGACGCGGTTCAAGGTGTTCGGCCAGCCGGGGGTACCGCGCACCCCGTGGGAGAAGGCCGGGGACGCAGCGCAGGTCCACCGGTTCACCGGCGTCGCCCCTAGCATGGCCGTGCACATCCCCTGGGACAAGGTCGAGGACTATGCGGCGCTGGCGCGGCACGCCACCGACCTCGGGATCAGGATCGGCACCGTCAACGCGAACGTCTTCCAGGACGACGACTACAAGCTGGGCAGCGTCTGCAACCCCGACCCGCGAGTGCGCAAGAAGGCCGTGGCCCACCTGCTCGAGTGCGTCGACATCATGGACGCTGCCGGGTCGCGCGACCTGAAGCTGTGGTTCGCTGACGGCACCAACTATCCCGGCCAGGACGACATCAGGGCCCGGCAGGACCGGCTGGCCGAGGCCCTCGCGACCGTCTACGCCAGGCTGACGGGAAACCAGCGGATGCTGCTGGAGTACAAGCTGTTCGAGCCGTCGTTCTACAGCACCGACGTTCCCGACTGGGGCACCAGCCTGCTGCACTGCCTGGCCCTCGGTCCCCGGGCCGAGGTGGTGGTGGACACCGGGCACCACGCCCCCGGCACCAACATCGAGTTCATCGTGGCCATGCTGCTGCGGGCCGGCCGGCTCGGCGGCTTCGACTTCAACAGCCGCTTCTACGCCGACGACGACCTGATGGTGGGCGCGGCCGACCCGTTCCAGCTGTTCCGGATCATGCACGAGGTGATCAGGGCGGACGCGCTGAAGCCGACCGCGGGCACCGCGTTCATGCTCGACCAGTGCCACAACATCGAGCCCAAGATCCCGGCCCAGATCAGGTCCGTGATGAACGTCCAGGAAGCCACGGCCAAGGCGCTGCTCATCGACGCCGACGTGCTCGCTGAGGCCCAGCAGGCCGGTGACGTGCTCGGCGCCAACGCCGCCATGATGGACGCATACAACACCGACGTCCGCCCGCTGCTGGCCGAACTGCGCGAGGAAACCGGCCTGGATCCTGATCCGGTCACGGCCTACCGCAGATCCGGCTACGCGGAGAAGATCGTGGCCGAGCGCGTGGGCGGGACACCAGCCAGCTGGGGAACCTGAGGATATGACACACGGCATGACACGCGGGCACGTCGAGGCCCTGATCGGCCGCAGCAACCGGCTGGGCGCCGACCCGCGCAACACCAACTACGCCGGCGGCAACACCTCGGCCAAGGGCACCGCGGTTGATCCGGTGACGGGCGAGGACGTCGAGCTGCTCTGGGTCAAGGGCTCGGGCGGCGACCTGGGCACGCTGACCACCGCGGGCCTGGCCGTGCTGCGGCTGGACCGGCTGCGCGCACTGGTCAATGTCTACCCGGGGGTCGACCGCGAGGACGAGATGGTGGCGGCGTTCGACTTCTGCCTGCACGGCAAGGGCGCCGCCGCGCCGTCCATCGACACCGCGATGCACGGCCTGGTCGCGCTGCCGCACGTCGATCACCTGCACCCCGACTCCGGCATCGCGCTGGCGACCGCCGCCGACGGGGAGAAGCTGACCGCCGAGTGCTTCGGTGACCGCGTGGTCTGGGTGCCGTGGCGGCGGCCCGGTTTCCAGCTCGGCCTGGACATCGCCGCCATCGCCGCGGCGAACCCGCAGGCCATCGGCTGCATCCTCGGCGGCCACGGCATCACCGCCTGGGGGCCGACCAGCGACGAATGCGAGGCCCGCTCGCTGGAGATCATCCGCACCGCGGCGGAGTTCATCGAGGCGAACGGCCGCCCGGATCCGTTCGGCCCGGTCATCGCGGGGTACGTGCCGCTGCCCGCGGCGCAGCGCCGGGCCCGCGCGGCCGCGCTGGCGCCGGTGATCCGCGGCCTGGTCTCGACCGACCGGCCGCAGGTCGGCCACTACACCGACACCGACGTGGTGCTCGACTTCGTCGCCCGCGCGGAGCACCCGCGGCTGGCCGCGCTCGGCACCTCGTGCCCCGATCACTTCCTGCGTACGAAGGTCCGCCCGATGGTGCTCGACCTGCCGCCGGACGCCCCGCTTGAGGACGCGGTGGCCCGGCTGACAGAGCTGCACGCCGGATACCGGGAGGACTATGCGGCCTACTACCAGCGGCACGCCGACCCGGACTCACCCCCGATGCGCGGCGCCGACCCGGCCATCGTGCTGGTGCCCGGCGTCGGGATGTTCAGTTACGGCGCCAGCAAGCAGACCGCCCGGGTAGCCGGGGAGTTCTACGTCAATGCGATCAACGTGATGCGCGGCGCCGAGGCCCTGTCCACCTACGCGCCCATCGACGAGTCCGAGAAGTTCCGGATCGAGTACTGGGCCCTGGAGGAGGCCAAGCTCGCCCGGCTGCCCAAGCCCAAGCCGCTGGCCACCCGGATCGCGCTGGTCACCGGCGCGGGATCCGGCATCGGCCGGGCCATCGCGCTGCGGCTCGCCGCCGAGGGCGCGTGCGTCGTGGTCGCTGATCGTGACGCGGAAAGCGCCGCCGCCGTGGCGGCCGAGATCGGCGGGCCCGACATCGCCGTTTCTGTCGCCGCCGACGTCACTAGCGAGGAGCAGGTCGCGGCGGCCGTCGCGATGGCGGCCCTGGCCTTCGGCGGGGTGGACCTGGTGGTGAACAACGCCGGGCTTTCGGTGTCCAAGCCGCTGCTCGAGACCACTGTGGCCGACTGGGACCTCCAGCACGACGTGATGGCGCGCGGCTCGTTCCTGGTCTCGCGCGAGGCGGCCCGGGCCATGCGGGCGCAGCGGATGGGCGGCGACATCGTCTACATCTGCAGCAAGAACAGCGTGGTCGCCGGGCCGGACAACCTGGCCTACGGCGCGGCCAAGGCCGACCAGGCGCACCAGGTCCGGCTGCTCGCGGCCGAGCTCGGCGGCGACGGCATCCGCGTCAACGGCGTCAACCCGGACGGCGTGGTCCGCGGCTCGGGCATTTTCGCCGGCGGCTGGGGCGCGCAGCGCGCCGCCGTCTACGGCGTGCAGGAGAAGGACCTGGGCGCCTACTACGCCCAGCGCACGCTGCTGAAAAAAGAGGTGCTGCCCTCCCACGTCGCCGCCGCGGTCTTCGCCCTGACCGGCGGCGACCTGTCCCAGACCACCGGACTGCACATCCCCGTCGACTCCGGGGTCGCCGCCGGATTCCTGCGGTAATGAGCCGCGGTGGCTGACACCATGGTCCGGGTCGCGGCCGTCGACCTGGGCGCCTCAAGCGGGCGGGTCGTGGTCGGCCACGGCACGGCGGGCGGGTTCGCGCTGCGCGAGATCCACCGGTTCCCCAACCAGCCAAGGACGGCCGACGGGGTGCTGCGCTGGGACGCCCGCGCGCTGTTCACCGGGATCCTCGACGGCCTGCGCGCCGCCGGCCGGGAATACGGACCGCTCGACGCGGTGGCCGTCGACGGGTGGGGCGTCGACTACGGCCTGCTGGACCGGGACGGCGTCCTGATCGCCGATCCGGCGAACTACCGGGACCCTCGCACCGGGCCGAGCTACGCCGCGGTCACCGAGACGGCCGGCGGCGTGGGCGGCGTCGACGCGGCTCGGCTTTACCAGGCGACCGGGATCGCGGCGCACCCGTTCAACACAGTGTTCCAGCTGATGGCCGAGGCCGGCTCCGCGGAGCTGCGGGCGGCCAGGCACGCCCTGCTCGTCCCCGACCTGATGACCTACTGGCTGTCCGGGCAGCTGGGCACCGAGCTGACCAACGCCTCCA
>JBKQQQ010000200.1:0-8033 GCA_052144275.1 Streptosporangiaceae bacterium | reverse complement strand
CGCCGGGAACGCAAGTATGAGCAGGGCTCCCAAGAGCAGCATCAGGCGGCGGACTGACCAGATCCACCGCCCGGTCCTCACCAGCGCTTTGCGCACGCTTCTATTGTCGGCCGTCCCGCCCGCTTTGCGCGACTCCGCCCTCGGCGCCTGATGTGGCCGCGATTGCGCCCATGATCAGTGCGGTCGCATAGGAACTGCCGTACAGGACTTCGTTCTCCCGCCCCAGGCGGCTCAGGGTGCCCACCGGATCGATTCTGAGTCCGCCGAAGGCACCCACGGTGCTCACCGCCATGCTTGGCGGACGCCGACAGTTATATCCCGCGGGGACGCGGGCCCAGTCCAGGCCGACCGCGACTATCACCCCGGGCACAGTCGCCGGGTAGTCCATCGCCGCACTAGGACCGTCGTTACCTGCCGCGCAGACCACAACGGGCATCGGCAGTGCCGCGCTGACATTCTGGTGCAGAATTCGTTCCAGGCTTTGTCGCTTGCCTTGCTCCTCGACGTCGATGATGGCGCGCAGCGGAATGCCCACCAGGTGATAACCAATGGCCGGATGAAGCGCCTCACTAAGTGCGTTCAGAAGCACGCCCGAATGGACGACGCGCTCGCCGTGCTGGAGCACCCTGAAACAATGTGTCGCGGCACCCGAGGCCACCATTCGCATTAAACTCCCGGTGGATGTACCGTGCCCTGAATAGTCACAGGGAGCCTCGTCGCCGCTCCAGGACAGGCTGAAGCCTTTTTGCTGGGCCGCGCCCTCGTCGCCGGTATCGAGCATCAGTATCTTGCGTACCGGCGGCCAGCGGGACACGAATGCCGCGCCCAGGGCGGAATCCGGCACCCGGACCGCCATCGGGCAGCGCAGGTCGTTTACGTGCTCGGAATTCCAGGCTACTGACCATCTGTCCGCCGTATCGCTCCCGGCGTCGGCCGTCCGCCGTGTCGCGACCAATGAGAGGTAATATCCGAGGTCAACCGTCACCCCGGTGATCCTTGCGTTCCGCAGCCGGTTCCGAAGGCCGCTAACCAGCGCCGGCCCGAGGCTAGGCCGATGCGCGACGACCGCCACGCGAAGTACCGCGTCGCCATATCCCGGCGCCGCACTGGACAGCGGCAGGATGCGTGGCGGCATGAGCCCTCCGGGGCTAAGGGCCGCTGCCAGCTCATCCCATCGTTCGATCACGACCTGCAAAGACCGCAGCGGGCCGACGAGCGTGGAGAAATCGATCGGCGGCATATCGGCAGCCAGCCGAGGTCTATTCGGGCGGGGACCGGTTCTCGGGGGTCCTTGTTGCGCGTTTGCCAGCGAACCCCTCATTCGCCGGGTCGCAACCTGTGACTGATGCAATTATTGCCTCCATTACCGGGCTGGTTTATGAGGTAAGAGCATGCTCAGGCGGACAGGTCCGGCGGCACGTTCTTACTCGTGACCGATTCTAGCTGTCATAGGTCAAATCGGTTAGGCTCAGTTAAGGAGGAGCATGGCATGCCAGACGCGGCGACGGTTGTATACGCCAATGAGCTCACCCCGGTCGAGGACTATCAAGTAGCCGCCTGGCAGGTGCTGCTGCCGACTGGCGACCGACTGCCGACCTTGATCGGCAATTGTCCCGCCTGCAATCACCGCTGTCAGGTCCCGGTCACGGACGAAATTATCCAGGGCGGTGTGCTCGCCGCGGCCGATGCGGCATCCCCCAGCGGGCTCACCCGGCTGATCGAATGTAACTGCCCGCAAGATCACCGTCAGCCGACTGGCGTCCGGACCGGCTGCGGCCGGTACTGGCTGGCCAGGCTAGAGAAGGCCGAGGACGGTTCCTACCGACTGTCAGCCGAGCGGAACATAACCCTGATGCCAGCGGCAACAGCCCTCAGCGACGCGCTGGCGACGCAGGACAAGCGGGTCCAGAGCGCGGCGGAGAAGTGGATCGGCGCGGTGACCGCTATTTACGGTCTCTTCTCAATTGCGGGCATCGCAGTGGGGCGTACTGCACTATCAGGCCTGAGCTACAGGTACAAGTGGCTAGTAGCGGCGGTGGTGCTGGCGGGACTGGTAGCCGCTGGATCGGCAATTATGTTCGGCTACCTGGCCGCGTACGGCTGGCCGCGCGTAGTCGAAGTCGACACCAACGAAAAGCTCCAGGCGTGGTACCGAAGCTATCGCCGTTATGCCTTCACCGCCGCGAAACGCCTGCGGAAAGCCGTGTATCTGGCACTTGTCTCGCTAGCCGCGCTCTCCGCTGTGATGGTGTTGATGTGGTTCCTGCCGCGCAAGTAGCCGCGCGTGGTGCCACAACATGAAGATGGGGAATCCGAAGGCCTTCCAGGAGTTAAGGCCGAGATGCTTGATGCTCAGACCGGTATCTCCATAACTGCCCCCGCTGTAAAGGTCAAACTTAGCCACGAGGACACCAGCGACATAAGCGGAGTCTTCCCGCGCCATATCAAGGGTTGCGTTCCTGTGCTCGAGAGCGTCGAATAGTTCGTCAAGGTAATCTACTATCCAGTGATGTGGACCTAGCAGCGCCTTAGCTTTTGTCAAGCGTTCGCACAGGACCTGCTGAACGGCTTCTCGCAGAAGCTCGCTACCTCTCGACCGATCTTGGCACTTCCACTGCAACTCACGCAGGAACCCGGCAACTTCTAGAGCATCCTGACGTGGCAGACCCCACTCGTCTGGATTATGCTCGAATTTGTCTTTTAGAGCCCGTGCAAGATAGGCCGAATCTTCATGTAGCAATTCGAAATTGACATCCCCTTTCAGCAGGTGGCCCAACAGTTCATTGAGGATGGGCATCACCCAGTGATCCAAGCCTAGCCATTGGATGGCGGCTATCAAGCGCTTGTCCAGCAGGACGCGAAGCCTTTTTTGTACCGGCTCATTTCTCTCTGGGTGCGCGTATTCCAGCTCCACCTCGCGCAGGAGACCAGCCAGTTCTAGTGCATCGCTCCGGCGACGGGCTTCTGGAGATGTCAGGTCATCATCGGACGTCACCGGCCACTCCGGCTGGACAAAGATCCTGCGACACAGAGTTCCGATGAGCGTACATTATGAGCCGACAGCCGACAATATGCGAATCTTTATTCTATTATCTGGGCGAATCGTACCTAAATGGGGTTTATTCGCCTGGTCGCGACGTTCGCGTAACGAGGTCAGCCGAGGGCCGCTACGGCGTCCGGGGTCAGTTCGGCCAGGCTGGGCAGAACCAGGCTGGCCGCGGCGAGCGCACCGGGGTCCGGGGGGTACTGCGGCCGCGGGATGGCGATGACCCGCAGGCCCGCGGCGGCCGCCGAGCGCAGGCCGTTCGAGGAGTCCTCGATCGCCGCGCAGTCGGGTGGGGAGCAGCCCATCTGGGCCGTCACGGCGAGGTAAATGTCCGGGGCAGGCTTGCCGTGCGGCACCTGCTCGGTGGACATCGTCACCGGGAAGTAGGGACGCAGGCCGCCGGACTGAAGTACGGTCTCGATCAGCACGGCAGGCGCCGAGCTGGCCAGGCCGAGCGGCCACCGGGCGGCGAGCCGGTGCACCGCCTCGACGGCCCCGGGCAGGAGCGGAAGGTGCTCCCGGTAACAGGCGGCCATCCGGTCGATGACTACCGTCGCCACCTTGGCGGGCGTCAGGCCCACGCCGAGGTCCTCGCTAAGGTACCTGGCCCATTCCTGGGTGCTCATGCCCATGATCTTGCGCT
Source organism: Streptosporangiaceae bacterium (assembly GCA_052144275.1). Lineage (GTDB taxonomy): Bacteria > Actinomycetota > Actinomycetes > Streptosporangiales > Streptosporangiaceae > Palsa-504. Next base: position 4,344 of record JBKQQQ010000200.1, on the reverse strand, counting down.
GGGCGTCCGCGGCCCAGTGGCCACCGCGTTCGGCGACCAGACCGCGGCGCACCTGCTCCCACACCGGCTCGGAGTCGATCAGCACGCCGTCCAAGTCGAATACGACCACCGCGATCATGAAGTGATTTCCAGGACACCGTCCCGTACGGCCGTGGTGGCGCCGGGGCACGCACCACGGCCGTTCGGCATCATGATCTTGAACTTGCCTCCGTGAGGGCGCGGGAGACCAGGACCCGGGCCAGGTGCTCGCGGTAGGCGCGGGTGGCGCGGATGTCGTCGGCGGCGCTGGTGCCCTCGGCGGCGTGCGCGGCCGCGTCGGCGGGGGACGCGCCGCCGGCCAGGGCGGCTTCGGTAGCGGCGGCGCGCAGCGGCGTCCCGCCCATGTTGACCAGCGCGACGTGGCCGTCCTGGACGGCGCAGCCGACGATGGCCCAGTCGATCGCCCGCTGGGTGAACTTCTGGAACGACCAGGACCCGCCTCCGGAAGCGGGCTTCGGTACCCGGATCTCGGTGAGCAGTTCGTCGGGCTCGAGCGCGGTCTCGAACAGGCCCTGGAAGAACTCCCCGATGCCGATCTCCCGCTCGCCGCCGGCGCCGCGCGCGACCACGGTGGCGTCCAGCGCGAGGAGCACGGCGGGCAGGTCCGAGGCGGGGTCGGCGTGCGCGATCGAGCCGCCGATCGTGCCGCGGTGCCTGATCTGCGGGTCACCGACCTGCCCGGCGGCGTAGGCGAGCAGCGGCACCTCGCGGCCGAGAAGCTCGGAATGCTGGACGTCGTGGTGCCTGGTCAGGGCGCCGATCGCGACGTAAGAACCCTGGTCGGTGACGTAGGACAGGTCACGCAGCCCGCTCAGGTCGATGATCACCTCGGGGGCGGCCAGCCGCAGCTTCATCAGCGGCAGCAGCGAGTGGCCGCCGGCCAGGAACTTCGCGTCCTCACCGTGTTCGGCGACCAGGTCCAGGGCTTCCTCGGCCGAGCCCGCCCGCTTGTAGGTGAACGATGACGGGATCACGCAGACACCTTCCCAGAGTCCGCGGCCGCCAGCGCGGCCCTGACGATGTTGTGGTAGCCGGTGCACCGGCACAGGTTGCCTTCCAGGCCCGACCGGACCTCTTCCTCGGTCGGGTGCGGGTTCTCCTTCAGCAGTGACACGATGGCCATCACCATGCCCGGCGTGCAGAACCCGCACTGCAGCCCGTGCTCTTGGTGGAACGCGCGCTGCACCGGGTGCATCTCGCCGTTCGTGGCCAGCCCCTCCACCGTGGTGACCTCGTGCCCGCTGGCCTGGGCGGCGAGCACCGTGCAGGACTTGACGGACTCGCCGTCGAGCAGCACCGTGCAGGCACCGCATGAGGTGGTGTCGCAGCCCACGTTGGTCGCGGTGAGATCGGCCACGTCGCGCAGGAAATGCACGAGCAGCATGCGGTCCTCGACGTCGGCGGTGATGTCCTTGCCGTTGACCGTCAGGTCGACCTTCACTGGTTACTCGCTTTCCGTGCCTCGTTGATCGCTGTCCAGACCCGCTGCGGGGTAGTCGGCATGTCGATATGCCGGACGCCGAGATGCGCGACCGCGTCGACGACCGCGTTCTGGACCGCCGGGGTCGAGCCGATCGTCCCCGCCTCGCCGATGCCCTTGACGCCGAGCGGGTTCAGCGTGGTCGGCGTCTCGCTGGCGACCAGCTCGAAGCTGGGCAGTTCGGTCGCGGAAATGGCCGCGTAGTCGGCCAGCGTGGAGGTCAGCGGGTTGCCGTCCGCGTCGTAGAGCACCTCTTCCAGCAGCGCCTGGGCCGCGCCCTGGGCGATGCCGCCGTGCCGCTGCCCCTCGGTGAGCACCGGGTTGAGCACCGGGCCCGCGTCGTCCACGGTCACGTGGCGGAGCAACGTCACCTTGCCGGTCTCGGTGTCCACTTCCACCACGGACAGGTGAGCGCCGAACGGGAACGTGGGCATGTCCTGGGTGAAGCTCACGTCGGCGATCAGGCTGCCGCCGCTGGTGTGGGCCGCAACCTGACCCCAGTTGAGCGAGGTGTCCGGGTCGCCGCGCACCTGCCACAGGCCGGTCGCCGTGTCCAGCACCACGTCGGCCTCGGCGGCCTCGAGCATGTCCGCGGCCTGGCGCCGGGCCTCGTCCTTGACCTCGACCGCCGCCTTGTGCACCGCGGAGCCGCCGAGCTGCAGCGAGCGGGAGCCGTAGGTGCCGACCCCGACCGGGATCAGGTCAGTGTCGCCATGGATGACCGTGACCTGGTCCATCGGGATGCCGAGCTCCTCCTGGACCAGCATCGCCCAGGCGGTGTGGTGCCCCTGGCCGTGGGCCGAGCTTCCGGTGTAGACGGTCGCGGTCCCGTCATCCGACACCTCGAGCTTGGCGGTCTCCCCCGCGGCAGGGTCGGGCGCGGTGATCTCCACGTACGTGGAGAGGCCGATGCCGAGCTGCCTGACATCTCCGCTGGCCCGCCTGCGCTCCTGCTCCTGGCGCAGCTCGTCATACCCCGCCGCCGCCAGCACCTTCTCCAGCGCCTCGGCGTAGCGACCGCTGTCGTACAGCGCGCCGGTCTTGGTCTGGAACGGGAACTTGTCCGGGGCGACGAAGTTACGCCGCCGGACTTCGGCCGGGTCCATGCCGATCTCGGCGGCGAACAGGTCGACCGCGCGCTCGATGGCGGCTGCTGCTTCCGGCCGACCGGCGCCGCGGTAGGCATGGATCGGCGTGGCGTTGGTGACGACCACCCGGAACCCGGCCTGCACCTCCGGGAGGTCGTACACCCCCGACGACATCAGGCAGGTGAGGAAGGGCAGGAAACCGCCGGTACGCGGATAGGCGCCGGTGTCCTGGATGATGTCGATCCGGTAGGCCAGGATCTTGCCGTCCCGGTTGCCGCCGATCTTGACATGGTGCAACTGGGCCCGGCCCTGGGTCATGCCGACCAGGTTCTCGCTGCGCGTCTCGGCCCAGCGCAGCGCCCGGCAGGTCTTCCTGGCCGCCCAGGCCACGATGATCGCGTCCCGGTCGATGCCGACCTTGGCGCCGAAGCCGCCGCCCACATCGGGCACGATCACCCGGATCTGGTCCGGGGTCATGCCCAGGGCACCGCACAGGATCAGGCGGCACAACTGCGCGTTCTGCGAGCTGTGCCAGACGGTTAGCTTGCCGTTTTCGAAGGTCGCCGCCGTCGCGCGTCCCTCCATCGGCATGCAGGCCAGCCGCTGGTTGACGATATCCTGCTCGACCACCACGTCGCAGGCGCCGAACGGGGTGTCGTCGGTGGACACCGGGTTGGTGACCGCCACGTTGGACCCGGCCGCGGGGAACAGCAGGGACTCGTCCTTGACCGCCGCCGCAGGCCCGACCACCGCGGGCAGCGGATCGTAGTCCACGCTGACCAGGTCGGCGGCGTCCTCGCCCTGGTACCGGCCGTCGGTGATGACCACCGCGACCGGCTCGCCGACGAACCGCACCGTGTCCACCGCCAGCAGCGGCTCGGACCACGGGCCGCCGAGGGGCAGCGGGCCGCCTTCGCCGCCGCCGCCCTCGCCGCTGTCCGGCGGCGGCGGCGCCAGGTCGTCCATGTCACGGACGGTCAGCACCGCGATCACGCCAGGCTCGCTCATGGCTTGGCTCGTGTCGATGCCGGTGATGCGCGCGTGCGCCAACGGACTGCGGACGAACGTGAGGCGCGCCGCTCCGTTTAGTTCCGGCGTCCGCAGGTCGTCGACGTAGACGCCGCCGACTGTCAGCAGCCGCGGATCCTCCGTCCGTATCACCCTGGTGCCCAGGATGCTCATGTATTCCTCCGCAGCTGTCTGAACCTATCTCGCCCTTCGAGGCTCCGCCAGCGAACTTACACCTGAGTAGGCCGGCGAACCATGGCTGGCCCCACAAAGGGGCCTGCAGCACATTATGACTGACCACGCAGCTAGACGATCAAAGCCAGAGCTGATCCGGCTTAGCCGCATTTAGCTTCGGTTAGGTCGGTCCAGACCTTTGGCTAGGGTCAGGTCCGCCGGCTTCCTGCAGCGCGCTGCTGTTACCATCCCGCTGGCCGTCATCACCGCTATCGCGGCGCGGCTGACCAGGAATCCGGCAGCGCTGGCCGGGAATCGAAGGCGGCTGGTCAGGACTCCCGGGACAGGCGGTTAGCCGCGACGCGCGGGTGGTCCTGCCAGGCCGGCATGGTGGCCATGTAGTCGAGGGTCTGCCGCTCGATTTCCTCGCGCGTGGCGCTGGGATCGCGGCGCGCCTGCCACGCGGTCATCCGCTCGAAACGCTCGTCGAAGGACTGCAGGGCGCCGGTTTCGTCGGTGCAGTAGCCGCAGTAACGGCCGGTCTCGATCGGCATC
>JBKQQQ010000199.1:0-5058 GCA_052144275.1 Streptosporangiaceae bacterium | reverse complement strand
AGGTCCCGTACACGCTGGTGCCGCCGTCGGTGTCCTTGGACAGCCTGCGCAACAGGTACAGACCCTCCAGGGTGAACTCCAGCGCGGCCGCCGCGTGCCCGAAGGACTCGCCGCCGTCCATGCCCAGCCTGGCCATGATCTTGGCGAGGCCCGGGACGTCGCCGATCCGCTGCAGCAGGTCGGTGGCGGGCACGAGCTCACCCGCCTCGACGGTTCCGCCGTCCTCGAACTTGGCGAGCAGACCGGACAGGTCCACGCCGCCCAGCCTGGACCGGAACGTGTCGGCGATCGCCCGGCGCAGCATCGCGCCGAGCACTTCTTCCTCCCGGCCCTCCTCGCTGACCTCGAACTCGACCTTGCCGCGCAGCGTGCTGACCACGGCGGGCAGGTCGCATACCCGGGCGATCGGCGTCTCGGCCGACGGCCCCGCCAGGGCCGACCGGCGCACGGCCGACGCCGCCGTGGTTTCCGCCGCGGCGATGGCGAACCGCGCGGAGACCCCGGAGCGCGCGTCGACGGCAGACGACTCGCGGACCCCCCGGGTGAACCTGGCGATCACTTCCACCAGATGCTCCGGGAGCTCCGCGTCGGTCCAGATGTCGGCTTCCTGCCTGATCAGGGTCAGCTCGTCGGTCAGGGACGGCGGGTAGTGGGTGCGGATCTCCGCACCGAACCGGTCCTTGAGCGGCGTGATGATCCGGCCCCGGTTGGTGTAGTCCTCCGGGTTCGCGCTGGCCACGAGCAGCAGGTCAAGCGGCAGCCGCAGCGCGTAGCCGCGGATGCCGATGTCACGTTCCTCCAGCACGTTCAGCAGGGACACCTGGATCCGCTCGGCGAGGTCGGGCAGCTCGTTCAGGGAGAAGATGCCCCGGTTGGTTCTCGGCACCAGCCCGAAGTGGATGGTTTCCGGGTCGCCGAGGGTGCGTCCTTCGGCCACCTTGACCGGGTCGATGTCGCCGATCAGGTCGCCGACGCTGGTGTCCGGGGTGGCGAGTTTCTCGCCGTACCTCTCGCTGGCATGCCGCCAGGTGACCGGCAGCTCGTCGCCCAGTTCGGCGGCGAGCCGGCGGCACCGTGCGCAGGCCGGATGATAGGGATGGTCGTTGATCTCGCAGCCCTCGACGGCCGGAGTCCACTCATCCAGCAGCCCGCCCAGGGTCCGGATCAGCCGGGTCTTACCCTGGCCGCGCTCGCCCAGCAGGATGATGTCGTGCCCGGCGATCAGGGCACGCTCGAGGTGGGGCAGGACCGTCTGGCCAAACCCGACGATGCCGGGGAACGGATCCTGTCCGGCCCGCATCATGGCGAGCAGGTTCTGCCGTATCTCTTCCTTGACGGTGCGGTATACGTGACCGTCCGCGCGGAGTCCTCCGACGGTGGTCGCGGCGGGCGGCTGGCTTTCGTGGTGATGCTGGGTGTGTTGCTGCACCATTCGACAGTATGTCGTGATCGCCCGTCTTCGCATCTGCCGCGGTTCCGGCGCGGGCGCCCGGGGCCGCGAATGGGTGGCACACTTCTTCCCGTGGCAACAACACATGGCACGGTTAGCTCCGACGACGTGGCCGCCGCCCGCAAGCTGCTCCAGGATGTGATCTCGGACACGCCCGTGCTCCACTCGCGGGTACTGTCCGAGACGGTGGGCGGCCCGGTCTTCCTGAAGTGCGAGAACCTGCAGCGAACCGGGTCGTTCAAGGTGCGCGGCGCCTACTCCAGGATCGCCAGGCTTTCGGACGCCGAACGCGCCCGCGGCGTCGTCGCCGCCAGCGCGGGTAACCACGCCCAGGGGGTCGCGTTCGCGGCCGGGCTGCTCGGCTGCTCGGCCACCGTGGTCATGCCCGCGGGTGCGCCGCTACCCAAGGTGCAGGCGACACGCGCCTACGGGGCGGAGGTCATCCTGCACGGCAGCTGCGTGGAAGACGCGCTGAGCGAGGCCCTGGCCTTCGCGGAACGGACCGGCGCCGTATTCATCCATCCTTACGACCACCCGGACATCGTGGCCGGCCAGGGCACGACCGGCTTCGAGATCATCGAGCAGTGCCCGCAGGTGCGCACGGTCGTGGTGCCGGTGGGCGGCGGCGGCCTCGCGGCGGGGATCACGGTGGCGATCAAGGGCCTGGACCCCGGGATCGGTGTCGTCGGCGTGCAGGCGGAGGCGGTCGCGCCGTACCCGGGTTCGCTGGCGGCCGGGCATCCGGTGGCGGTGCAGGCCAGCCCGACGATGGCGGACGGCATCGCGGTCAGCTGCCCGGGTGATATCCCGTTCGGCATCCTGTCCGCCCATGCCGGGCGGGTGGTGACGGTCTCGGAGGAGAGCCTGTCCCGGGGGCTGCTGCTCTGCCTCGAGCGGGCCAAGCAGGTGGTGGAGCCCGCCGGGGCGGCCGCGGTGGCCGCCTTGCTCGAGCATCCGCGCGATTTCGTGCCGCCGGTGGTGGCCGTGCTCTCCGGCGGCAATATCGACCCGCTGCTGCTGTCCAAGCTGCTCCGGCACGGCCTCACCGCTGCCGGCCGCTACCTGGCGTTCCGCGCCACGCTGCCCGATCACCCCGGATCGCTCGCGAAGCTCCTCGCCGACCTTGCCGATCTCGGTGCCAACGTGCTCGAGGTCGGGCATGAGCGGCTGGCGCCGCGGCTACACGTGGACGAGGTCGAGGTGGTCCTGCAGGTCGAGACCCGCGGGCCCGAGCACTGCGCGGAAGTGATCGCCGCGCTGCGCGCCGCGGGCTACACGCTGGCCTTCGCCTGAGCTACAGGTTGCCGCGCCTGGCCTGCTCGCGTTCGATCGCCTCGAACAGCGCCTTGAAGTTGCCCTTGCCGAACCCCTGCGAGCCGTGCCGCTCGATCAGCTCGAAGAAGACGGTGGGCCGGTCCTGCACCGGCTTGGTGAAGATCTGCAGCAGGTAGCCGTCCTCGTCCCGGTCGGCCAGGATGCCGAGCTCGCGCAGCTGATCCACGTGCACCCGCGTTTGGCCGACCCACGAACCAAGCTCGTCGTAGTAGCTGCCCGGGGTGGCCAGGAACTCCACGCCGGCCGCGGTCATGGCGCGGACGCTGGCCACGATGTCGTCGGTGGCCAGCGCGATGTGCTGCACGCCCGGGCCGCCGTAGAACTCGAGGTACTCGTCGATCTGCGACTTGCGCTTGCCCGCCGCGGGCTCGTTCAGCGGGAACTTCACCGTGCGGGTGCCGTCCGCGACGACCTTGCTCATCAGTGCGGAATACTCGGTGGCGATGTCATCGCCGACGAACTCCTTCATGTTGGTGAAGCCCATGACCCGGTGGTAGAAGTCCACCCACTCGTCCATCTTGCCGAGCTCGACGTTGCCCACGCAGTGGTCGATCTCGGTGAAGAAGGCGCGCTCGCCGGGGGCGACGACCGGTGCCGCCGGGACGTACCCGGGCAGGTACGCACCCGAATAACCGGACCGCTCCACCAGCGTGTGCCTGGTGTCGCCGTAGGTGGCGATGGCGGCCACGACCACCTTGCCGAAGTCGTCCTCGAGCAGGTGCGGCGCCTCGAGGCCGCGGGCGCCGTGGGCGACCGCGTAGTCGTAGGCCTCCTCCGCCGAGCTGACCTCCAGGGCCAGGTCCGCGACCCCGTCGCCGTGCGCGGCGATCCGCATGCCGAGCCGGGTGCTGGGCCGGGCCGGGCCGCGAAAGACGAACCGCGCGCCGCCCGACTCGAGCACGTGCACGGCCTCGTCCGGGTACCCGGTCTCGGGGCCGCGGTAGGCGGTCCGCCGCATGCCGAACGCGGTCGAGTAGTAGTGCGCGGCCTGTTTCGCGTTTCCGACCGCGAACACCACGGCGTCCATGCCGATGACGGGAAAGCTGTCCTGCGATGGCGTCGTCATACCGCCAGGATGCGCTTTGGCTCTCAAACTGCGCAACTAACTGTGCATCTACTAGTCATCTTGTATATATATTCCGAACGAATGATGGTATCTCTGTACACCATGACTACCAGTGATCGTGGGCTGATCGACCGGCTTGACGCCGCGCCGATCGACCGGCTTGACGCCGCGCTGATCGAACTGCTGGCCGCCGAGCCCCGGGTGGGCGCCCTCGAGGCCTCCAGGCGCCTGCGGGTCGCCCGCGGCACCGTGCAGGCACGCCTGGAGCGGCTGCAGGGACGCGGCGTGATCACCGGATACGGACCCGAGGTGGATCCGGCCGCGCTGGGCTACGAGGTGACCGCGTTCATCACCCTCGAGATCCGTCAGGCCGGCGGCCACGATCCGGTAGCCGAACGGCTCGCCGCGATCCCCGAGGTGCTCGAGGCGCACACCATCACCGGCGCCGGGGACATGCTCTGCCGGGTGGTGGCCCGCACCAATGCCGACCTGCAACGCGTACTCGACGCGATCGTCTCCACTGAGGGCGTGGTCCGTTCGGCTACCCTGATCTCCCTCGCCACCCAGGTCCCCTACCGCGTCCTGCCCCTGGTCCGGGCGACCGCCACGTCGAGCCGGCGCCGGGATCGGGAAGCGGGCGCGCGGTGAAACTAGCTAGGCCGCACTTTTGCGGGGTTCGTCGTATCACAGTCACCGGCTGGACGCTCTTATGCGCAGCGCAGACCGCCAGCGAGCGAACCAGCGAGGTGACGTGGTGAAGTCTCCAGTGGCCGATCTTGGCGACGTGGGTGCGGGGGCTGCGGCGCGTCCTGGCGGGGTTCACGCCGGCACGTCGCTCGCCGGATGGAGCAGATCGATGGGCCCGCCACCGAGCACGCCATTGCGGCCTGGCATCCTTCTTGATCGTGATGGCACGATAATCGTCGACCATGGATACGTGGGCTCGGTCGACCGGGTGGAGTTCATCGAAGGGGCGCCGGAGGCGATTGCCAGGTTCAACCGGGCCGGCCTCCCGGTCGCAGTGGTGACCAACCAGGCCGGGGTCGCCCGGGGCCTGTACGGGGTCGATGACGTTGCTCGTGTGCACCAGCGCATCGCAGCGCATCTGGCGGGTTACGGGGCGCGCATCGACCTGTTTCTGTACTGCCCGTACCATCCCGCGGGAATCGTCGAGGCGTTCGCTCGCACCAGCGAGGACCGCAAGCCG
>JBKQQQ010000198.1:0-6992 GCA_052144275.1 Streptosporangiaceae bacterium | reverse complement strand
ACCGTCGACGCCTGGTGGCAGGAGGCAGGGGTGGCCGCGGAGGTCGACTCTCGCGCCTACCACCTGGCAGCCGAGGACGCCGATCGCACCACTGACCGGCACGACGAGCTCGCCGCCCACGGGATTCTCCCGCTGCACTTCACGCCCAGGCGGATAAAGACAGACGGTCCCGGCATCATCCGCCAGCTCCAGTCCGCGATCGAGGAGGGGCTCGGCCGGCCGCCCCTGCCGATCACGGCGGTCCCGCTGGCCGCCTAGCGCGAAGGTCACGTTGTGGGTGCGGCACAAGGCTCGTGGGCGCCCGGGCAAGTGCCGGGACAAGAGCCGGCACAACCGCCGTATCCGGCGTCATCGACCCTTGTCGCGCCTCCGGGCGGATCCTAATATCCAAGACAAATCAAGGCACGCTCGACTTACTTATTGTCACGTACTTCCGATGGATGCCTCTATCGAGTGGGTGAACGCCATGCGGCTCGCGTCAACGGGGACCGTGCGAAGATTCTGCGTCGGGGGGACGGCCCTGCTGCTGGCCCTCGCGGCGGCCGCCTGCGGCGGCGGCAGCAGCACCTCAAGCGCCAAGGCGACGGCCAGCACCGCGCCGAAGGCTGGCGGTTCGCTTACGGTCCTTGAGAGCACCGGCTATTCAGGCGCCTGGCCGGTTGGCCTCGACCCGGCCACCAACATCGACGGCGCCGCCGACCAGGACTACATGGACGCCATCTACGGCGAGCTGTTCGAGCTCGGCCCGAAGGGGCAGATCATCGACGACCTGGCCACCGGCTACAGCTTCTCCAACGACGCTAAGACGATCGCGATCAACCTCCGCCAGGGTGTCACATTCACCGACGGCACGCCGTTCAATGCCGCCGCCGTGGTGTGGAACATCCAGCGTGACCTCAAGTCGGCGTGCACCTGCAAGCCGACCTGGCCGGTCAAGTCGGTCACCGCGACCGGCCCGTACACGGTGACGATCAACCTCGCCCTGCCCGACGGCGCGTTCATCGATGAGATCTTTGACTCGACCGCGGACTGGATCGCCTCCCCGACGGCCGTGCAGAAGATGGGCGAGAAGGCGTTCGCCATCAAGCCGGTCGGCGCCGGCCCGTTCGAGGTGGTGAGCGACACGCTCAGCTCGGTTCTCGCGCTGAAGAAGAATCCCGGCTACTGGCAGCAGGGCCGCCCCTACCTCGACTCGCTCACGTTCAAGTCCGTCGCGAGCGACGAAGCGGGGTATGAGGCCATGCTCGCCGGGGAGGGCCAGGTCTACGTGGACATGTCCACGCCGTCGCTGCTGAAGCTGGCGGGGCAGAAATTCAATGTCGAGACCCAGCTGTCCACGTCGCCGTACGATCTTCAGCTCAACACGGCGGCCCCGCCGTTCAACAACAAGCTCGCCCGTGAGGCTATCTACGACGCGACCAACTTCGCGCCGATCCTGCAGCACGTCTTCGACAACCTGTACCCGGTCACGCAGGGATTCACCGGGCCGGGCGGGATCTGCTACGAGCCGACTGTACCCGGCTACCCGGCCTACAACCTCACGCAGGCCAAGGCGCTCGTCAAGCAGGTCGGCGGGATCACCATCAACCTCGGCACGATCAATGTTCTCGTGGCGCAGGAGACCACCGAGGCATTGCAGACCGAGTGGGCCGCGGCGGGGATCAAGACCACCATCCACAGCTACGACCTGGCTTCGCTGATCCAGACCTTCGTGTCGAAGAAGTGGCAGGCGATGGTGCAGACCGCGGGCTCCTATGATCCCGCGGCGGGTGTCGGCGTCGGCTTCAGGTTCTCCTCGATGTCGCCCTTCAGCGGCGTGCATGACCCGCACCTGGACGCGCTGCTCAACCAGGCCGCGGGCACGGTCGACATGAGCCAGCGCTGCTCCATCTACAACCAGGCCGCCGCGTACATCGCGCAGCAGTTCTACGGCCCGTTCTACTTCGGCTTCGCGCCCGCCAACGTCGCCGTCAAGGGGGTGACCGGCCCCGGCCTGACCGAGCCGCTGCCGGCCGTGGTCGTCACCCCGACGATCTTGTGGGAGGACGTGGCCAACAACAGCTGACCAGACCCCAAAAATACCCATGGCGGTAGCAGAAGAGCTCAGCGAGCAGGCCGGACCCGGTGCGGACCTCACGCGCCGGGTCGTCGGCTCGCCCGGCGCCCGGCTGGCGGGACGGCGGCTGCTCGCCGCGATCCCGGTGCTGTGGGGCGTGACGTTCCTGACCTACGTGGTGATGAACCTGCTGCCAGGGGATGCGGCCCAGGAACTCCTCGGCGCCAACGCGACGCCCGCCGAGGTGCACCAGCTGCAAATCGAGCTGCACCTGAACGAGCCCTTCTGGGTCCGTTACGGGCAGTGGTTCGGCGGCCTGTTCCGTGGGAACCTGGGCACCTCGCTGACCAGCGGCCAGAACGTGACCACGATCCTCGGCCAGCGGCTGCCGGTCACCGTCGAGCTGCTGATCTACGCCTTCGTCGCGTCGATCGTGCTCGCCGTCGGCCTTGCGGTGCTCGCCGCCCGCAGGCCGAACGGCATCGCCGACCGGTTCAGCATGGTGGTCAGCATGACCGGGCTGTCCGTCGCTCCCTACGTGCTCGCCCTGGTGCTGATCTACATCTTCGCGGTCAGGCTCCAGCTGTTCCCGGCCATCGGCTACACCTCGCTGACCCAGAGCCCGGCCGCCAACATCAAGTCGCTGACGCTGCCCGCCGCCGCCATCGGCTTCCCGCTGTTCAGCGTGTACACCCGGCTGCTGCGCGCGGACATCGTCGAGCAGATGCAGCGTGAGGACTACATCGTGACCGCGCGGGCCAAGGGCATGCGGCCCTGGCGGATCCTGATCAGGCACGCGTTGCCGAACTCGCTGTTCGGGCTGATCACACTGGTCGGGCTCAACCTGGGCGCGCTCGTCGGCGCGGTGGCGATCATCGAGCCGATCTTCTCGCTGCCCGGCGTGGGCGCGATCTTGATCCAGTCCATCAACGACCGCGACGTCCCCGTCGTCGAGGGGATCGTCGTCATCTTCGCCGTGGTGGTGGTGCTGGCGAACCTGTTCACCGACCTGCTGTACGCGGCCCTCGACCCGAGGATCAGGTATGGGCGCTCCGCTTCCTGAACTGCTGGCCCCGGACGCCGTACTCCGCTCGCCCGCGACCCGGACGCGCGGGCGCGGCGCAACGCGCAGCCTGCGGATCTGGCTGCCCGCCGGTTTCCTCGTCCTGCTCTTCTGCGCCTGCTTCTTCTGGCCGCTGGTCTACCCGGTGCCGAGCCCGGTGCGCGGGAACATCCTCAGCTCAGGGCTGCCGCCGCTGTCGCCCGGCCACATCTTCGGCACCGACCCGGTAGGCAACGACATCTTCTCCCGCATCCTGTATGGCGGCAGGGTCTCGTTCGAGGTCGGGTTCGGTGTGACCGCCATCGGCCTAGTGGTCGGCGGCCTGCTCGGGATGGCCGCCGGGTACTGGGGCGGGATCACGGACGCGATCATCATGCGCGTGCTCGACGTGCTGATCGCGTTTCCCGCGCTCGTCCTGGCGCTCGCCATCGCCGAGGGCCTAGGGCCCAGTGAGCTGCACGTCATCTGGGCGCTGGCCTTCTTCAGCATCCCGGCCTTCGGCCGGATCGCCCGGGGCGCCACTCTCGCCCTGCGCGGGCAAACCTTCATGCTGGCGGCCCGGCTGTCCGGCACCCGGGGGTGGCGCGTGATCCTGCGTCACATCATCCCCAACATCATGCCGCAGCTCATGACGTTCAGCCTGCTCGGCATCGGCATCGCGATGATCCTCGAGGGCGCGCTGAGCTTCCTCGGCCTCGGCATCCCGCTGCCCGAGCCGAGCTGGGGCAGCATGATTGCGGCCGGGCAGCAGACCATCTCCGCGTCGCCGGACCTGGTGCTGATCCCTAGCGCGTTCCTGTTCGCCACCGTCGTGTCGCTGAACGTCCTCGGCGACGCCCTTCGGGAACGCTGGGGGGTCGGGTGACCGAGGCGCTGCTCGAGGTGCACGACCTCAGGGTGACGTTCACCGGCCGCGGCCAGCCGGTGCACGCGGTGGACGGGGTGAGCTACCGCGTCTACGCCGGGCAGACGCTGGCCATCGTGGGCGAGTCCGGGTCGGGCAAGACGGTCAGCTGCCGCGCGGTCATCGGGCTGCTGCCGCCCAGCGCGGTGGTCACCGGTTCGGCCCGGGTCCAGGGCACCGAACTGATCGGGCTGAGCGACGACCGGCTGCGCGAGCATCGCGGCACGGATGTCGCGATGGTGTTCCAGGACCCGGCCAGGTCGCTGAACCCGACGATGCGGGTCGGCGCCCAGATCGCCGAGGCCGTCCGGGCGCACCGGCCGGCCAGCAAGGCCCAGGCCCGCCAGCAGGCCGTCGACCTGCTCCGCCTGGTGCACATGCCGCTGCCCGAACGGCGCTGCGCCGAGTACCCGCACCAGCTCTCCGGCGGGATGCGGCAGCGTGTCATGATCGCCATCGCGCTGGCCTGCCGCCCGCGGCTGCTCATCGCCGACGAGGCGACCACCGCGCTGGACGTCACGACCCAGGCGCAGATCATGGAGCTGCTGCTCGAGCTGCAGGCCGAACTGGGCATGGCGCTGATGCTGATCAGCCACGATCTCGGGCTGGCGGCGGCCTACGCCGACGAGGTGATCGTGATGTACGCCGGCCGGATCGTCGAGCAGGCCCCCGCGGCGCGGCTGTTCGGCCACGTCCGGATGCCGTACACCCAGGCCCTGTTCGAGGCGATCCCGCGGCTGGAGCGCCCCGCGCATTCGCCGTTGCCGGTGATCGGCGGCCGGCCGCCCGACGGGGCCATGGCCAAGGGCTGCTCGTTCGCGCCGCGCTGCCGCCGGGCCGCCGACGACTGCCGCGCGGCCGCCCCGCCGCTGGCCGAGCACGAACCCGGCCACCGCTGGGCCTGCTGGCATCCCGTCGAACCAGGTGCGGCATGACCTCCGACGCGTCCCCCCTGCCGCAGGCAGCAAGGCCAGCAGCGCTGCCGGAGGCGGCAAAGCCAGCACTGCTGCAGGTCCGTGACCTGGTCCACGAGTTCCACACCCGGGCCGGCACCGTGCACGCGGTCTCCGGCGTCTCCTTCGACGTGTGGCCGGGGGAGACGCTGGGCATCGTGGGCGAGACCGGCTCGGGCAAGTCGACGCTGGCGCGGTCCATCCTGCAGGCGCCGCGGCCCACGGCAGGCGCGGTCGTCTTCCGCGGCACCGACCTGGTCACGCTGCGCGGCGCGCGGCTGCTGCAGGCCCGCCGGCACCTGCAGATGGTGTTCCAGGACCCGTTCGGCTCGCTCGACCCGAAATGGCGCGTGCGGGACCTGGTCGCCGAACCGCTTATCGCCTATAAGACGGGCGACAGGAACGCCCGGCGGCAAAGGGTCGGCGAGCTGCTCGAGATGGTCGGGCTGGCCCAGCACGGCGGCCGCCGGCCCCGGGAGCTGTCCGGCGGCCAGGCCCAGCGGGTGGCCATCGCCCGGGCCCTGGCGCTGTCCCCGGCGCTGATCATCTGCGACGAGGCGGTGTCGTCCCTGGACGTGCTCATCCAGGCCCAGGTGCTCAACCTGTTCGAGCGGCTGCGGGCCGAACTCGGCCTGTCCTACCTGTTCATCGCGCACGACCTGGCCCTGGTCAAGCAGGTGAGCGACCGGGTGGCGGTGATGTACCTGGGCAAGCTGTGCGAGGTCGGGCCGGGCGAGGCGGTCTACCGCCAGCCGCTGCACCCGTACACCCGGGCGCTGCTCGACTCCGTGCCCGGCTCCGCCCAAGCCCAAGCCCAAGCCAGAGTCACGGCAACGATCCGAGGCGAGCCGCCGTCGCCGGTCCACCCGCCGAGCGGATGCCGGTTCCGCACCCGGTGCCCGCGGGCCGCGCAGCGCTGCGCGGACGAAGAGCCTGGCCTGCGCGAGCTGGCCACCGGGCACTCGGTCGCCTGCCACTTCCCGCTGGTGGCGATGGCACGCACCCCGGACCGTTCGGCCGAAAAAATCGGAGAGATCCCGCGATGAGGATACGCGTCCTGCTCGAGCCGCACCACGGCGCCAGCTACGGCCAGATCCTGGCCCTGGCCCGGACGACCGAGGAAGCCGGCTTCGACGCCTTCTTCCGCTCCGACCACTACCTGGGCATCGACCCGGAGGACACCGGCTATCGCCCGACGGACTCGTGGACCACGCTGGCGGGGCTGGCCGTCCAGACCGAACGGGTCCGGCTCGGCACGCTGATGACCGCCTCCACCTACCGCCGGCCGGGGCCGCTCGCCATCACCGTGGCCACCGTGGACGCGATGAGCGGCGGCCGGGCCGAACTCGGCATCGGCGCCGCCTGGTACGAGCGGGAGCACCGGTTCTTCGGCATCCCGTTCCCGCCGCTCGGCGAGCGGTTCGACCGGCTGGGCGAGCAGCTCGAGGTCATCACCGGACTGTGGCGGACCGCGCCGGGCGAGGTGTTCAGCTACCACGGCAAGCACTACCAGCTCGAGGAGTGCGCCAGCATCCCCCGCCCCGCCCGCACGCCGCCGATCATCATCGGCGGCGCCGGGCCGCGGCGCACGCCGGCCCTGGCGGCGCGGTTCGCCGACGAGTTCAACAGCGGGATGCCGGACGGGCTGGCTGACCGGTTCGCCAACTTCCGGCGGGTCTGCCGGGAGGCCGGGCGTGATCCGGGGGAGGTTCGGCTGTCCACCACGCTGCCGGTGTGCTGCGGCGAAACCCGCGGCGAGGCCGCCCGCCGCGCCGCCGCCCTGGGCGAGGCCGGGGCCCGGATGCTGCGGATGGGCGTCACCGGCGCCCCCGGCGACGTGGCCGGCCGGCTGGCCGAGCTGCGGGCGGCCGGCGCGGACACCGTCTACTTCCACCTGTACGACGTGGCGGACCTGGACCACGTCCGGCTGCTCGGCCGCGAGGTCCTGCCCCGGTTGGACTGATTTTCGGGCCGAACGGCCCGGCGATCAGCCGGCCCGCCACGACCCCGGTCGTC